>CAMWLH010000018.1 GCA_947175045.1 uncultured Clostridia bacterium
GCTGAATATTCTGGCGGATTACAATTACCTCATACAGAACCCCGACGCTCCCTTTGTTCCCAAGACCTATATCTTCGCTTCAAAGGCGGCTCCCGGGTACTATATCGCAAAGCAGATCATAAAGATGATCTGGTGCATAGGCGAGGAGATCAAGCACAACCCCAAGCTCAACGAGAAGCTGAGCGTCGTATTTCTGGAGGACTACTGCGTAACGCTGTCCGAGATACTCATGCCTGCCGCAGAGATATCCGAGCAGATATCCCTTGCGGGAACCGAGGCTTCGGGCACGGGCAATATGAAGCTCATGCTCAACGGTGCGCTTACCGTGGGTACCTATGACGGCGCGAATGTTGAGATACACGAGGCTGTCGGTACCGACAACATCTTCATCTTCGGCATGAGGACTCCCGAGGTGAACGAGCTGAGACTGAAGGGCTATCACCCCGAGAACTATATCAACTCGAATCCCGTTATCGCGGACGCTATCCAGCGTATGTATAACGGCATCAACGGCGCTACATTTGAGGAAGTGGCTAACTCCATAAAGTTCAAGGACTTCTATATGGCGCTGGCGGACTTCGACAGCTACCGCGGCACGCAGGCGTATGTGAGCGAGGTTTACCGTGACAGCAAGGATTGGAACAAAAAGTCGCTGTATAATATTGCGGGCGCGGGACGCTTCTCCGCTGACAGAGCGGTTACCGACTACGCGCGTGACATCTGGAATCTGAAATAATTGAAATGAGCGGAGAGGCAAGGGGCAGTATCAGAGCCTTTCTTGCCTCTCATTTCTTTGTAAAAGGAGTTGATTCTTAATGGGTGTACCTCTTTTTGACTGCTTTGACAGCAGCTACAAGCACCCCTTCGGCGCGCTGCGCAAGGGGCAGCCCAGTATTTTCAATGTACGCATCCCAAAAAGCTCGCAGGTTCAGGACTTAACGCTGGTGATGTTCCGCCCCGGTTATAAGGAGCGGTATATCGCGCTGGAGCTGCAGGACGAGAGCGGTGAGGACAATACCTATACCTGCGTGTTCACACCAAATAACACGGGAATGCACCAGTATTATTTCACCTGCGTGCTGGACGGACGCCGCCGCTACATCAAGCGCAGCGGGGCTTCGGTGGGAGTGTTCGAGGGCGAGGAGCTGTTTCAGCTCACGGTATTCGACCCGGATTTCTATACTCCGTCGTTCATACGCGGCGGTATCATGTATCAGATATTCCCCGACCGCTTTGCGAAGAGCGGGGCGGTGCATGAAAATATTCCCGAGGACAGGGTAGTGCGCGAGGATTGGTGGGGAACTCCCTACTACAAGCCAGACAACAAGGGCGTGGTGCGCAATAACGACTATTTCGGCGGCGATCTGCGGGGAATTATCGAGAAGCTCCCTTATATACAGAGCCTTGGGGTGACCGTGATATACCTCAACCCCATTTTCGAGGCGCACGAAAATCACCGCTACAACACCGCGAATTACGAAAAGATTGACCCGATGCTCGGCACCGAGGAGGACTTCCGTGAGCTTTGCAAAAAGGCGGGCGAGATGGGTATCGACATTATCCTGGACGGAGTTTTCTCCCACACGGGCGCGGATTCGATCTACTTCAACAAATTCGGGCGCTACGGCGACAATACGGGAGCCTACCGCGACAGGAACAGCCCCTATTATCCTTGGTACAGCTTCACGGCTTACCCCGACCGCTACGAGAGCTGGTGGGGAATTACCACTTTGCCCAACGTGAACGAGAACAATGAGCAGTACACGAATTATATCTGCGGCGACGGCGGTATCCTGCAAAAGTGGATAGAAGCGGGCGCGCGCGGCTGGAGACTTGACGTGGCGGACGAACTGCCCGACGAATTTCTTGACAACCTCAACAAGGCGGTCAAGAAAATGGGCAAGGACAAGATAATCTACGGAGAGGTCTGGGAGGACGCAACCAACAAGGAGAGCTATGGCGTGCGCAGGCGCTACCTTATCGGCGGTCAGCTTGACAGCGTGATGAATTATCCCTTTAAGGAAGCAATCCTCCGATATGTCAAGTACGCGGACGGAAGAGCGTTCAGAGAGAGCATTATGACTATCCTGGATCACTACCCCAAGCCCGCGATAGATATGCTGATGAACTTCCTTTCCACCCACGACACGGAGCGCGCTCTTACTTATTTCGGCGGCGAGGAGGTAGGCTGGCACGACAAGGACTGGCAGAGCGAGCGCTATCTTGACGGGTCGCAGTATATGTACGGCGTTTCGCTGATGAAGTGCGCTATGGTGCTTCAGTTCTTCCTGCCGGGAGTTCCCTCGATATACTACGGCGACGAAGCGGGCATGGAGGGATACCGCGACCCGTTTAACCGCCGCTGCTACCCATGGGGAAATGAGAATCTTGATCTTATTGAGTTTACAAAGCAGCTTTCGAGGATACGAAAGGGCACACGCGCCTTTGAGCAGGGAATAATGGAATTTATTGAGGTGGACGACAAGGTGTGCGTATTCGCGCGGTACGATAAGATAACCCGCGACGCCGCGATAATCTATCTGAACAAATCCACCCGCGGGCGCAGCTTTGAGATACACAACGAGCATACGGATATGTTCTACGATTTCAAGATCGCGTTCGACCGATACGACAGGGGCATTGAGAACGGGCATATTACAGTTGCTCCCTTTGACTACGCAGTAGTCTACTGCAAGATATAAGAGGAAAAGCATAAGTGCCCTATTGTGATAGGCTAGAGATGTAAAAAGGGAGAAGCCCCCTATTTTGTCAGAGAGCTTGAAACGGGGTACGGCGCTATCGGCGATCAACGGTATTTGAAAATGAAATCCCGCGAAGGGCAGTTAAAGTCAACGCGGGATTTTATATTGTTTGGCACGCTGCCCGTGAATTCATTTCATACGCGTTGAAACACAGATAAATGTATTTTAGGCAAAAATGAAACGAAACGCGAGAAAGAGAGAAAAAAGCAGGGAATCGGAGAGAAATACAGAGGATAGGGGATATATTTAAAATTTAGAGAAAAAAGCCCTTGACAAAGTATGGGTAAAAGTGTATAATAACTAATGTTGTGATGACATTTCCATTAGAAATGGCGATAAATGAAAACAAGGAGGAAGTAATATGTCAACATATATGCCTAAGGCTGAAACTATGGAACGCAGCTGGTATATTCTCGACGCGGCAGGCAGACCCCTCGGTCGTGTTGCGGCTATGGCTGCTCACCTGCTCAGAGGCAAGCATAAGCCCACATTCGCACCCCACTGCGACTGCGGCGACCATGTAATTATCATTAACTGCTCCAAGGCAGTGCTCACCGGCAAGAAGCTGGAAAAGAAGGTTTACAGATGGCACACGGGCTGGATAGGTCACCTCAAGGAGGTAGGCTACGACAAGTTGATGGCGGAGAAGCCCGAGAAGGCTATGACGCTGGCAGTAAACGGTATGTTGCCCGATACTACCATCGGAAGAAAGGCTCTCACAAGACTGCGCTGCTACGCAGGTGCGGAGCATAAGAACGCGGCTCAGAAGCCCGTTGAGTATAAGTTTTAAGGAGGGCTGAATATGTACGAATCTAACTACTACTACGGAACAGGCAGAAGAAAGCACTCCGTTGCAAGAGTAAGAGTTTATCCCGGCAGCGGTTCGATCACCATTAACGGCAGAGGAATAGACGATTATTTCGGTCTGGACACTCTTAAGCTGATCGTTCGTCAGCCTCTCGCTCTTACCGATACGGTCGAGAAGTTCGATATTGTCTGCACAGTCGCAGGCGGCGGCGTTACCGGTCAGGCGGGCGCTATCCGTCACGGTATCTCCAGAGCGCTGCTCCAGTATTCCGACGAGCTGCGCCCCGTTCTCAAGAAGGCGGGCTTCCTCACTCGTGACCCGAGAATGAAGGAAAGAAAGAAGTACGGCTTGAAGGCTGCAAGACGTGCTCCCCAGTTCTCGAAGAGATAATCTATGCATTATTGACCCCCGTTTTCAATCAAACGGGGGGCTTTTATTACTAAGAGAGGTAATATTTATGTTCAGATTTAAGTGGGGACGGTTGCTGTCGGGCGGTATTCTGCTGACGATAATGGGCTTGATATTAACGATAAACGCGGCGGTAAACCAACCCGAGCGCTACACATTTCTTGACGAGATATCATACAAGAGGCTGTCGGACGATATGCTTGTACAGGGCAGATTTTCAAGGATAATCGGAAAATACACATACGATTTCGGTGAGGGAGAGAGTATATACTACGTTGCGGCGCTGCCGTCGACCAAAGATGCCGACGTGAAATACATAAGCGTAAACACGCCTGTTGAACAGCCGTCGTGGGATATGCGCATAGGGCAGTGCAGGGATCATCTCGACAATGGCACGGAGCTTTATGAGGGGAAAAACACCATCACATCCTGCAAGCTGCATAAAATGACCGAGGACGACCTTACGGCAGCATACGCCGCCTGCGAGGGCTATGTTCAGCAGGGCGATATACTGCCCTTCTATACAGAGCCGTATTATATCAACTACAAGGAGCAGGCTGCAAGCACCCCCGAATATCCTATCGGCGTGGGGATAGTTGTGCTGGTGTTGGGCGTGGGAGCAGTCGCGGTGTGGATACTCCGCCCGTTAATAACCAAAGAATGATCTTTCTTTTAGAGTTAAAGTGATGATCGTGCGGATTTCCCGCGGTTTGCTTTGGAGGAGATATGCCGAAACGGCGGAGAACGGATCATCGGCCATATAAAAGCGGATCGCCGTCTGTTTGGCGTCAGACCGCGTAGCATTCAACACGGCGACCATATAGGAAATTTGATTCCGAAAAACGCCGGGGTGTTATCTCAATATTGTTCATTGCTGCGCTTTATATTCTTTGCAAACTCCGATCAAGGAATATTTCTCATAATATAGTGATTTTTGAAACACTGTATTATATTTCGCGGCAGAACGCGGAACAAGCGGAGAGTTTCCCCAAAATACCGCTGTGAGAAAAGAGAATGAGCGTGATCTTTTTTTAAAAAACGCGTTTCACCAAAAAAAGATAATGCGAATATTTGAAACGATTATAAATTTTTTCACACGTTTCGACAATGATTTATATGCCGACAATTGCGGTTTAAAATGCCTCAAAACGCGCTTATAATCAAAATTCATGGCATTTTGTACTATAAAAATCAAAATGTTTTAAATTTCACCTTTTGGTAATAACGCCCAATAAACCGCTTCTGATTTGATGATAAATGCTAATTGATAAATTTTTTAAAGTCGTGTATAATAGTCTTAACGGTTGAGATGTAAACGTTTCGGGCGGTATACCCCGAACTGAAATCGTTTTCGCTGCTGTTCAACCAAAGAAATTAAATTTTTGGAGGTAAGGCTACTATGAAGAAAAAAATTCTGGCGTTCATTATGGCGGCAGCTACATGTTTTTCGCTGACTGCCTGCAGCACAAGTTCCAATTCGGACAGCTCCGACAATTCCGGGGCGGGCAATTCCAACTCTAACTCTAACTCTGACAGCTCCTCTTCGGACAACTCCGGCGCGGGCAGCTCGGACGGTTCTACTATCGATCTTGTTGTATGGGGTCCCGAGGAAGATCAGACCTTCCTTACCGGGCTGATAGAGGACTTTAAAAATCAGTATCCCGATCAGAGCTTCAATATCCAGCTCGGCGTTGAGTCCGAGGCTACGGCTAAGGACACGGTGCTGACCGACCCCTCGGCGGCTGCCGACGTTTACGCTTTCGCGAGCGATCAGCTCAACGACCTGGTAGCGGCAGGCGCTCTTGCGGATCTTACCGCTCTCAGCGACGCTTTCAAGGCTATCACGGGCAACAGCATCGATGATATCATGGCTATGAACATAGAGGGCTCCGTTGCCGCCGCTACAAAGAACGGAAACGTTTATGCGCTTCCTCTCGGCGCTGGAAACAACTTCTTTATGTACTATGACAAGTCCAAGATCACGGAAAACGACGTAATGACATGGGACGGTCTGCTGTCCGCCGCAAGCGCCGCGGGCAAAAAGGCAGGCATGGTATTCAATTCCGGCTGGTATAACGGCGGATTCTTCCTTGGTGCGGGCTTTACCGCTTCCATGAACGCTGACGGCACCACAAATCTTGATTGGAACAAGACCTCTGCCGACGGCATTACCGGCGTTCAGGTAGTTGAGGGAATGATCTCCATAGCAAGCAACCCTGCGTTTATGGCGATTGCGGATAACGATATCAGCAATCAGATCGCTGCCGGCGAGCTGTGCGCGGTAGTTTCGGGCTCTTGGGATATGAGCACTGTTGAGGCTGCATGGGGTGCGGAGAACGTTGGCGTTGCAAAGCTCCCGACCTACACCTGCGGCGGCAATCAGGTACAGCAGGGCTGCTACTCCGGCTTTAAACTCATGGGCGTTAACGGCATGAGCAAACAGGTCGGCTGGGCTGCCGTTCTTGCGGAGTTCCTCACCAACGAGAGCGCTCAGATGAAGCGTTACGAGGCTCGTCAGCTCGCTCCCACCAACATCAAGGCTTCCGAGGCTGACGCTGTTATGGCAAACGAGATGCTCGCTGCTTCTATCGCTCAGGACGCTGCTTGCGGCGTGCTCCAGGACGTAGGCGGAAAGTACTGGGATCCTACCGCTACTCTCGGCGAGCTTATCGCTCAGGGACAGCTCAAGGTGGGCGACACCGAGGCTATCCAGGCTGCGCTTGATACAATGGTAGAGGGCGTTACCGCTCCTGTTGAGTAAAGGGAACGCGGTTTGTTAAAAGGGACTTTTATCCGTCAGCGCGGATAAGCCTGTAAAAAATTCTTTTGGTGATCTTACAGGTTGTCGAATGGTCTGACGTTTCGGCAACCTGTATTTTTATTCTATGCTTTTTAACGGGGTGATAAAAATGACGACAACCGACACATCGGCGAAGAAAGAAACTTTCCTCAGCTCTTTGGGAGGCTTCTTTAAGGATTTTATTGCTGCCGTCGCTAAGGGAGATTTCTTTGTCAAGCTCTCTGTGATCTGGTGGGGCGCGGGATATATCCGCAGGAAACAGTTTATCAGAACGCTCCTTATTACTGCGCTTGAAGCGGCGGTCATTTTGTTCTCGATCTATTTTGCTCCGCAATATATTACAAAGCTCGGAACACTCGGAACTGTCAAAATGGAATCGGTTTTCAATCTGGAAACCATGAAATATGATGTAAACAACTATGACGATTCGTTTCAGATATTGCTTTTCTCGGTCATCAGTATCGCCGTATGGGTCGTGGCGCTGTTCATTCTGATGAAGAACGTTATAGCCGTATATAATCTTCAGCTCAAGTCAAAGCGCGGCGAGCATCTCAACTCCTTTGTTGACGATCTGAACGCTCTGCTCAACGAGAAGTTCCACGTCACACTGCTTACGCTGCCCGTGCTCGGCATCGTGCTGTTCAGCGTTATTCCTATTTTCGTGCTGATACTTGTTGCGTTCACCAACTACGATCAGCAGCATATGCCTCCCGCGGAGCTTTTTACATGGACGGGGCTTACGAATTTTATAAACCTGTTCGGCGGCGGCGGTCTTTCCATCACGTTCGGATACTCGTTTGTCAGAGTGCTTCTGTGGACGCTCATCTGGTCGCTGTTCGCGACGTTTACGACGTTTTTCGGCGGAGTGCTGCTGTCGTTGTTCCTCAGAAACAAACGCACGAAGCTTCCGAAGCTGTGGCGTTCGCTGTTTGTCGTAACAATAGCCGTTCCGCAGTTTGTAACGCTGCTGCTTGTACGCAACTTCTTTGCAAACAACGGTATTGCTAATACCATGCTGAGAGATATAGGCATTACGCAGGTGCTTCAGAATATCGGCTTGATACCTTCCGATTATATACCGTTTTTGTCGGCTCCCGGCTGGGCGCATGTTATGATCATTCTTATCAACATCTGGATAGGCGTTCCGTATCAGATGCTGATAATGACCGGCGTTCTCTCCAATCTTCCCGAGGAGCAGATAGAGAGCGCTTCAATAGACGGAGCGACAAAATGGCAAACGTTCAGACATATTACAATGCCCTATGTCCTGTTTGTAACGGGACCGTCCCTTGTAACGGATTTTGTTAAGAACATAAATAACTTCAACGTTATTTATCTGCTTACGCAGGACGTATACACTACCACCAACCAGGCTCTGGCAAACAGCCAGGCAAGAGAGGTCGATCTGCTTGTGACGTGGCTGTTCAGATTGACGCAGGAGTACTACAACTACAAGATGGCTTCGGTAATAGGTATTTGCGTATTCGTTCTATGCTCGGTGATTACGCTTGTGGCGTTCGGTCTTATGACGCGCGGCGATAAGGAAGGGGTGTACAACTGATGAAAACGAAACAGCTTATAAAGGATATTCTCCGCCATGTGGTGCTGGTGCTGCTGGTATCGTTCTGGCTTATCCCGATCGTGTGGCTTATCGCCACGTCGTTCAGCGCGTACCCCGGACGCAACACCTCGAATTTCTTCCCCGAGCAGTTGACGCTCAACAACTATATCGCGCTGTTTGGGTCGGACACCGTCGCGAACTTCAAGGCATGGTTTATGAACACCTTTAAGATCGCGTGCGTGTGCTGCGTAGTATCCACGCTGTTTACCATCATGGTCGCGTATGCCACCTCGTTTTCAAAATTCAAGGCGCGCAAGCCGATGATGAATATAGCGGTAATACTCAACCTGTTCCCCGGTGTTTTGTCGATGATATCGGTTTACTTTATCCTTAAGGCGTTGAATCTCACCAACACGCATTTTGGTCTGACGTTGGTGTACTGCGCTTCCTCGGGACTGGGATTCCTTATCGCAAAGGGATTTTTCGACACAGTGCCAAGGTCGCTGTGCGAGGCGGCTAAACTGGACGGAGCGAGCCAGGCGCGGACGTTCTTCACGATAATCATGCCGCTGTCCAAGCCGATCATCGTATACACGATAATCAGCTCGTTCCTAACGCCGTGGACGGATTTCGTTTTCGCTAAGATGATACTCAACTCCGGCATATCGGATATGTGGACTGTTTCTATCGGACTGTACAATATGCTGGAGAGGAGTCTTATCAACTCGTACTTCTCGATATTCTGCGCGGGCGGCGTTATCGTATCGATACCGATCTCGATTTTGTTCGTCATTATGCAGAAGTTCTATGTTGACGGCATAACGGGCGGCGCAGTCAAGGGCTGATGTTGATTTGCAACGGATAATTTGCCGCTTCTCCGCTCCGCGGAACGGAGAAGCGGCTTTGTTTGTATCGGAGGGTTTATGGCTATTTCACGGCGGCGGACGCTTACTATTCCGGTTTGCTCGGCGAACTTTATGAAGATGATCGGAACGGTATTGCTGACCCTGTATTTTTTCGCGCAGTCGGTCATTCAGAACGGTATTCTGGACGCGCCGAACAGAACGGTTCAGGAGCTTAACGAGCTTGCGGCGGCAAACCACGACGCTTTTATGTTTATGGGAATGGCGTCGGTACTTATGTTGGCGGGGTCTGTCGCTGTGCCGATATTCTCATATCTGCTTGTTATAGGTCTGGAAAAGACCTCAAGCCTCAAGAAATATATCCTGACGGTGCTGGCGGCTGCCGTGCTGACCGAGATACCCTATGACTGGGCGGTGTCGGGTACGCCGTTTAATTTTAACGACCAGTGCTTTCTTTGGACGATACTTATCTCGCTGATAATGATCGCACTAATGAAAACCTTCAGCGGAAAAAGCGCAACGGCAGTCATAATAAACATAATGTTGATATGCGGCGGGTGTATCTGGGCGATTTTTTTCAGAAGCAAGTTCGGCGCGGGCTTTGTGCTGATGACCGCAGTGCTGTATCTTCTTCGTGAGAAAAAGGGCGTCGGGGTGTTTATCGGAATTATTATCTCGTTGATATATATTTCCGCGCCGCTTGGATTTGTTCCCGTAGCGCTTTACAGCGGCGAGCGCAAAAACCTGGATAAAAAGGCGTGCAAGTACGGCTACTATGCGTTCTGTCCGATTATCGCGCTTTGCTTTGCCCTGACAGCGAATTTTATCGTCATGAGGCTTTCTTAAAATGGGACTTAAGGGGTAATTATGGACAAGAAAATGACTGTAAATGAAAAGGAATACGAGATACTCAGACTGCTCGGAAAAGGGAAAGGCGGGTATTCCTACCTGGCAAGCGACGGAGCGCGAAAATATGTTCTCAAGCAGATACATCACGAGCCCTGTGATTACTATCGGTTCGGGAATAAGATCGAGGCGGAAATAAACGATTATGATCGGCTGAAGAAGATTGGGATAAAAATTCCCGCAATGATCGATGTCGATATAAAAAATGAGCGCATTTTAAAGGAGTTTATAGACGGCGAAACCGTTTATGAACTGATCTTGCAGGATAAGATGAGCTCCGCCTACATTGACCAATTGCGCAGTATGTGCGTTTTGCTGTACTCCGCTCATACAAATATAGATTATTTCCCGACAAACTTTGTGGTACAGAACGGAGAAATTTACTATATAGATTATGAATGCAACGAATATATGGACGAATGGAATTTTGAAAATTGGGGCGTTAAATACTGGTCAAAAACTCCCGAGTTCCTGCAATATGTGGAGGAGCATTCGTGATTCGAGGCGGCTGAATAAAGAGCATATAAAAAAGGCGTCGGGCATTTGCCCAACGCCTTTAGTGCTGCCTTAGCTTTCGGTCAGAGAGAAGTCGTCCCACGCGCCCCATGCATTAGCTTGAGCGTCCACCCTTACTCCGACAATCACCTCAGCGCCCTCGGGGATCTCGATATTTCCGATCACGGGATTATCCCAGTTCTGCCAGGAGGTCACTTTGCTCGGCACGGTGAGAGTGCTACCGTTGACCGTGACATAAAGCTCAAATACCGCGTTTGAACCCGCTGCGCCGCCCTGCAGATACGCGCCGAGATCGTAGGTTCCCGCAGGGATTCCGATTATCGTCTGCTCGGCTGTGAACTTGACCGGCTTATCGTCCCAGAACTTGAGGCTGTACAGACCGCTGCGCTTGTTGTTGTCCTCCTCACGAGCAACGCCGTTGCCGTCGATATTCCACATAGTCATATCCATATCCTCAAAGCCGGGGTTCTTGATGTAGTTTATTTTTTTGATCTCCAGAGTACACTTTATGGGGTAGTCCGTACCGTCGGAGGTCGCTGTGCCGTTTATGTCATAGGTACCCGCTTCGTTTGTGTTTACCGATGCGGTCTGCTCTTCGTTCCATACGACCGGGATATCCGCATACGCCCCGCTGTTCATGAGCGCGGGAACAGCCTGCGGAAGCGCGAGCGGCTGCCCGATCCCGCTTTCAAAGGAGATATCTTCTACCCTTACCGTTTTGAGCTCCGCGGTCGTGCCGCCGAACACATACTTAAATATCTTAAGCGACTCCAGAGGATTTCCGTTGAAATCGAACATTGCCTGATTGTCCCACGCGGAGCCGCCGTAATATACGCCCGCGTCATCGGGATCGTAAGCCTTTGCCGCCGAGCACGCCCAGCCGCTTCCGTATGTTTCCCAGGCGGTTTTGTTGCGCTCAAGCACCTCGGCTGCGTCCGCGGCTGTCGGATCGTAGACCTCGACGGGTATCCAGGCGGGCTCCCAATAGAATACGCCGCTGCCGCCCGCGTCCTTTACAGCCTGCATAACGTCGCGAACCTCGTTCGCCTGTCCCTGCACAGAGATATCATAGTCGAGCGATATACCTGAAGCGGCGGTGCTGACGGTGTTGGCGTTTCCGTCGCCGTCGCTGTCGGTGTACGCGTAGGAGGTCTCTGCAACAAGGACTTCCTTTCCCGTAAGCTCCCTCAGAGCCTTGATACGCTCGGTGAGCTGCGCGGGAGTTCCGTGCCAGAACGTGTAGAATGACAGAGCAAATACATCGTAATCGACGTTCGCCGATATCAGATCGTTTGCTATATCCATGACTGAATTTTCCAGTGCGTTGGTGTAGTGGAGCACTACCTTAACGTCCTTTCCGGCTTCCGCGGAGGCTTCGCGCACCGCCGCGCTGCCTTGGATAAGCAGCTCGTTTACGCGCGAGCGGTCGGTTTCGCCCGCCATTCCGTTGTTTATCTCGTTGCCGACCTGAACCATTACAACGTTGACGCCCTCGTCAAAAAGGGTCTTTAGGCTTGATTTGGTGTAATCGAAGAGCGCCTGCTTTTTATTATCGAAGGTGTAGTGCGCCCATTCCTTGGGAGCCTTCTGCTTTGAGGGATCCGCCCAGAAGTCGGAGTAGTGGAAGTCGATCATGACGGGAAGCCCCGCCGATGTTGCGAGCTTTCCTATCTTTACTGCCGTGTCAAGATCGTTGTGACCGCCGCCGTAGGTCGCGCCGTCCTTGTCGCTTGGGTCGTTCCAGACGCGTATCCGTATGCAGTTTACGCCGCATTGCGCAAGCAGCTCAAAGAACCCCGCGTCGTCAAGCGTATTGCCCTCGAAATCCTTGTAGGTAACGCCGCTTTCCTTCTGAGAGAGGTAGGTGGACACGTCTGCGCCGCGGTAAAAGCTGTCGGTGAGCCCCTCTATCGGCTCGACATAAAGCTCGGAATCCGCTGCCGCACTGCCCTCAAATTTGTAGACAACCGGTTCGGCTCCGCTGTCCGTCGGGGTGCCGGGGGTGTCGGAGCTGCCTCCTGTACAGCCGCTCAACAGCAATGCTGCCATTGCTGCCGAAATGATCTTCTTGAATGCTCGGTTCAACATAATACGCTCTCCTTTCATTAATGTGTTGTTTTTCGGTCATTGCTCTCTGTGGATATATTTACTTGGGGATATTCCCTCACTGCGCTTGAATACCGCGCTGAAATAGCCTGCGTCTGTGTAGCCCACCTCAAGCGCGACCTCCTTGATGGTTTTCTCGCCCTCCCGCAGATATACCTTAGCCTGCTGGATACGGCGCTGAGTTATATATTCGAGCGGTCTCATTCCAAGACGTTTGCGGAACAGTCTGCACAGGTACTGCGGAGTGACCTGTATCAGACCGCAGAGAGTTTCCAGCCCAATAACCTCGCTGTAATGCGTATCAATATAGCTCAGCACGGGTGTGAGAGACGCGCTCTCGGAGGTGAAGCGGCTTTCCGCGCCGACTATCTGGCGGTTGAATTCGATTATGTACTCGTATACGATTGCCGACGCCGTGAAGCCGCCGTAGAATTTGTCCGACTTTAAGGTGTTTATCATTCTCTGGAAGATGCTGCGCATAATGCCGAGATCCACAGGAAACACGCCTGCGTCCGTAAGACCCAGCTGCCGCAAAATTATCTCGGCAGAGTACCCTGTAAAGCTCACATAATGGGTGCTCCACACATCGTCGGTTTTAAAGTAGTTATGCGGAGTTCCGGCGGGAAGAAAAACCGCAGTTCCTGCCGTGATGGGACGCTCCATTCCTTCGGTCTGAAGAATCCCCGAGCCCTCGCTGCACAAAATAATTTGTGGGCAATGATAGCCCTCGGGTCGGCTGATCTCAATCTGAGGGTCAGACTCGCCGATACAAGTAACGTAGAAAGGCAGATTTTTTTCGCGTTCTATTATCGGGAAGAAAAAACTTTCCATATTTATGTCCCCCTTATTGTTTTGATTATAACAAGAAATTTTTAAATTGTCAAGTGGTTAATATTTTTATATAAAGCTCAAATACAATATGTTGTACGCGGTACAATCCGAATATCGGCTTGTCGCTGTGGTTTAAAATCGTCTTCATCGGTTAATTTGTTATTGTTTTTTTTATAAAAAAATATGATTTGGTTGTAAAAGCGTTATTTGACAGGCAGAATGTGAGGAATTGCAAGATAATAAAATCAAGCCCGAAAGGTTGTCAAAAACTTTTCGGGCGTTTTTGCTATAAAATGTACATGTGAGAATTTTATGGGGTATCTTCAAGAAAAGGTTCAAACTTCTTCAAAAAGCGTTCAAGTGGCTTTGCAGTACGTTTTAACGAAATTTGAGAGAAAGGAAAAATTA
>CAMWLH010000019.1 GCA_947175045.1 uncultured Clostridia bacterium
ACTTTTTCAGCATATAATGCACGAAATTTCCCCCGATAAATCCCGCGCCGCCGGTCACGATTATCTTCATTATGCAATCATCTGTTCCCGCAAATTTTATTCCACTGTGACTGATTTAGCAAGATTTCGCGGTCTGTCAACATCGTTTCCTTTGAGCACCGCCGTATAGTATGCAATAAGCTGGAGCGGCACGACCGCTGTCATCGGTGAAAGCATCTCATCACACTCTCCAAGGTTTATAACATAATCGGCGACATCGCTTTCTATGAGGATATTACTTGCTGCAACCACTATGACATAAGCCCCGCGTGCCTTAAGTTCCTTCATATTGCTGACGGTTTTCTCTTCAAGCTCTTTCTGAGTTACCACAGCAATAACCGGCATTCCCTCTGTGACAAGAGAAATGGTTCCGTGTTTCAGCTCGCCTGCCGCGTAGGATTCACTATGTATATAGGAAATTTCCTTTAATTTAAGTGAACCCTCCATGCTAAGCGCATAATCCAGCCCGCGCCCGATATACAGCAGGCTATCCGCGTTCACCAACGTTGACGCGGCATACTGTGCCTTATCGTTGAGCTTTATTGCCTCGGATATTTTTTCGGGTATCTCCAACAGAGACGCTGTAAGCTCACGGCAGCGCTGCTCGGAAATAGCTCCGTTCGCGTAAGCCGCGGCAAAGGCGAACAGATACATAACCGCTATCTGCACCATATACGCCTTGGTGGACGCTACCGCGATCTCCGGTCCAGCCAAGGTGTAGATGGTCATGTCAGCCTCGCGCGCTATGGAACTCCCCTTGGCATTCACAATGGCAAGAGTTTTCGCGCCGAGGGATTTTGAGAGCCTCAACGCCGCCAGACTGTCGGCGGTCTCGCCCGACTGGGAAATGATTATCACCAGATCGTCCTTTTTCACAAGAGGCTTTCTGTATCTGAACTCCGACGCTATGTCCACATTTACGGGAATTTCCGCCAGGTCTTCGATTATGTATTTCCCGACAAGCCCTGCGTGCATTGCAGTTCCGCAGGCGGCTATATTGATACGCTTGAACCCGCGCAGCATATCGTAGGTTATGCCGCACTCCGAAAGATCGGGAAGTCCGTCGGTCACACGCGGCACAACGGTAGTTTTCACGGCGTCGGGCTGTTCGTTTATTTCTTTAATCATAAAGTGGGCATAACCCTGCTTTTCCGCCGCGTTTTCGTCCCAATCCGCATGGTGGAGCGGCTTGTCAAGCTGATTGTAATTCAGACCGTAAATTTTGGTGCTGTATGGCGAAAGCACCGCGATCTCGTCGGGCTCCGGCATATAATAGTCGCGGGTGTAGTTCAGTATCGCTGTAACATCGGAGGCGATAAAGCTCTCGCCCTCGCCGATACCCACAATAAGCGGGCTTTCCTTGCGCACCGCAAAGATAGTATCGGGGAAATCTCTGAATATTATCCCCAGCGCAAAGCTGCCGCGGATATCCCGTATAGCCTTTATGATAGCCTCTACAGGGTTTCCCTTATAGTAGAAGTCCAGGAGCTGCGCCGCGACCTCCGTGTCGGTCTGGCTGACAAATTCCCTCCCAAGGCTTATCAGCATATTTTTGATTTCTTTATAATTTTCGATAATTCCATTGTGGACTATCGTGACGTTCCCACCGCTGTGGGGATGAGAGTTTATGTCCGACGGTTCACCGTGAGTTGCCCAGCGCGTGTGACCTATTCCCACACGCCCCTCCGGAGAACCCTCCGACGCCATTTTAGCGCGCAGCTCCGCAATCCGGCCCTTAGCCTTGCGAACCTCAATATTGTTTTTGTCAAACACCGCGATCCCCGCGCTATCATAGCCGCGGTACTCCAGCTTTTCAAGCGTGCTCAGGAGCACCTCGGCGCAGTTTTTCCTGCCTACGTATCCTACTATTCCGCACATTTTTCTACCTAACTCACTCGTCATTATGCGACTTTTATAAGGTCACAAATTCCTTTTTATTAACAACATTTTCGATTTTCTCCACAAGCTCCGCGCAATGCTGTCTTGTCTTAGCCTCAACCATTATTCTGACCAACGGCTCGGTGCCGCTCGGTCTTACCAGAACGCGTCCGTCGCCGCCGAGCTCTGTTTCAGCCAACTTGATGGCAGCAAGAACATCAACATCGTTCAGCACGATGTTTTTATCCGAAACGCGGACGTTTTTCAGCAACTGCGGATACACCCTCATAGGCTTGCACAGCTCGGAGAGCGCGCTTTTTTTAGCACACATCACCTGCATTATTTTAAGTGCGGTTATGATACCGTCGCCCGTGTTCGCGTACTTTGAAAAAATTATGTGACCCGAGTTTTCTCCGCCGATAACATAACCGCCCTCGCTCATTTTCTCGTAAACGTATTTATCGCCAACAGCAGTTTTTTCGTAGGATATTCCCAGCTCGTCAAAGGCTTTGTAAAGCCCCAGATTGGACATAACGGTGGTCACGACGGTATTTTTCTCCAGCTTGCCGCGCTCCTTCATATAACTGCCATAAATGTAGAGGATTTTATCACCGTCTACAAGCTGCCCCTTTTCATCGACTGCCAGACATCTATCAGCGTCGCCGTCAAAAGCAAATCCCGCATCAAGCTGTTCCTCGACAACAAGCTTTTGTAAGCCATCAATATGCGTAGAACCGCAGTTGTTGTTGATATTAAGCCCGTCCGGCTTATTGTTGATGACATATGTTTTAGCACCAAGCGCGTCAAATACGCTTTTTGCAATAGTGAACGCCGAGCCGTTGGCGCAATCCAGACCTATTCTCTTGCCTTTAAAGGAATGCACCGCCAGCGAGATAAGATATCCTATGTATCTGTTCCGCCCTGCGGAATAGTCCTGCGCGCAGCCTATCTCGTCACCCTGCGCAAGCGGGAGCTCCGGAACTTCTCCGTCGATATATTTTTCTATTTCAAGAAGAACGTCGTCCTCCATCTTTTCGCCCTTGCTGTTGAACAGCTTTATGCCGTTGTCGAAGTAGGGATTATGGCTCGCGGATATCATAATCCCGCAATCAAACTCGTCCGTCCGCGTAACATAGGAAACGCTTGGAGTCGTCGTGACGTGCAGCAGAGAAACGTCCGCCCCCGAGGCTGTTAAGCCAGCTACTAACGCGTACTCAAACATATAGGAGCTCCTGCGCGTGTCCTTGCCTATAACTACGGACGCGCGGTGATCTCCGCCGTAATACCTGCCTATAAATCGGCCTGTTTTAAAGGCGTGATCAACTCTCAAATCATTGTTAGCTTCACCGCGAAAGCCGTCGGTGCCAAAATATTTCATTTCTTTACTCATGTTTTTCTTTTCCCTCAAGCTCACGAACCCTTTTTTCAAGCAGTGCCTGCATTTGCGTTAATCTGTAAATGCGATTGTTCATATGGGATACTATCATGGTAAGCGTAAATATGATAAGTAGCATAAACATTCCCGCAAAAAGGAAAACCGTATTTACGGGAGCAGCGATACCCACCCATGAGCCAATCATATCGACAAGCTGCGGGAATATTGCAAGAATAAGCAACCCGAGCCCAGCCGCCAGCCAGGTAAGTGAATATTTCAGATTAAGTTTCTTCTTAGCGAGATAGTATATAATGATGATCAGAAAAAGCAAAACGCAGACGATCAAAAAGATCTGAAGAATTAAATTCATTTTTTACTACCTCTTTTCTTCTTTCTCGTTCCGATACGACATACGATCAGCGCAAGCGAGACTTTTATCATGTAATATATCGAGCGCTTTGCGTTTATAGAGGAAACGCCGCCCTCGCGTTCCTTCATTACAACAGGGATCTCCATTATATCAAAACCGTTCAGCGACGCCTCCACTATCGCCTCAGGTTCGGGATAGTCGTTAGCGTAATGAAATGAAAAGTATTCCGTAGCCGCACGATTTGATGCGCGAAAACCACTTGTTGTATCGGTAACGGTTACTCCACAGCACATCTTTATAACCACCTTGATTATATTGATCCCCATTCTCCGCATGAACGAGGTCTGAAAGCCTTCCTTAGTTATAAATCTTGAACCGATAGCAATGTCTGTCTTGTTTTCCAGAATAGGTCGGATCAGGTCTTTAATGTATGCGGGATCATGCTGCCCGTCACCGTCGATCTGAATAGCGACATCATAATCATTCTGAACGGCGTACAGATATCCGCTCTGAACTCCACCGCCTATTCCAAGGTTAGCCGGCAGGGATATGTAATTATATCCGCGGCGCTTTATTATCTGTTCAGTGTTATCGGTGGAGCAATCGTTGACAATAAGGTAATCATACTGCGGATAATTATTTATAAGATTATCCACCACCCGCTCTATATTCTCCGCTTCGTTATAGGCAGGGATTATTATCAATACCTTTTTATCCATAGTTTGCACCTCTTTTTCAACTTCTATGCTCATTTTCGGCATTTTCTGTCCCATCACCTACAAGCTCCTTACCGACCTGAATTTCTATAATTTCGGTATCGGTAACAGCCTCTAATCCATGCTTAACTCCCTCGGCTACGGCGTAGGCATCTCCCGCATAAGCCTCATGAGCGCGGTCATTTATGGTTATGATACACTTACCGCTTATGACCGTGATGACCTCGGAACGGCTCTTATGCGATTGGTAATCTATCTTCATGCCCTGCTTTATTTTTTTGCGCTTTGTGAGAGATTTTGTTCCGTCATCATTTACCGCAAAATCCAGCACCTTGTATTCGCCCCAAGAACGCTCCTCAAACATAGGGCGCATATCCCTGTCCTCAACGTATTTCTTTATGAACGAGCTCTGCTCCTTATCCGCAACTAGAATACCATCAGGACTCGCGGCAACGACCATATTTTTCGCACCCATAACAATCACTGGAATTTCAAGCTCATTGATTGCATGGGTATTCACGCAATCTTCCGAGATAATAACATCTCCTATTGGTTTATTGTCCATGACCTCTGTGAGAGTATTCCAGGTGCCAAGATCTTTCCACTCGCCGTTATAGGACACCGCTGCGACAGAATCCGCCTTTTCCACAACGGCATAGTCAAAGCTGTTTTTTTCAAAGGAATTATATTGGCTGAGAACATCGTTGAAACTCTCATATTTTATCGCCGAATTCACGATATTCAGCAGATAGGACAGCTTGAATGCGAACACTCCACAGTTCCACAGGCCGCCGCGGTTTATGAATTCTTGTGCAGTTTTCATGTTGGGCTTTTCCTTGAATTCGGCAACGCGGTTTATTTCCTTGTCGGTCTCGGCGGGAATGATATAGCCGTATTTTTCGGAGGGATATGTAGGCTTGACTCCCATCAGAACTATATCCGCCGCGTCGCTCTGAACGGCTCTGTCAAGCGTTTTGAGCATACCGAAATATTCGCTGTCAACGTAGGGGTCAACAGGCAGGACTATTACCGTTTCGTCGGGCTTGCAGTTCCTTTCCAATTTAAGATAAACCGCCGTCAGCGCGATAGCGGGGAAGGTGTTGCGGCGCTCCGGCTCGACTACGATGGAGACCTTATCGCCCAGCTGGTTCCTGATGGACTCCACCTGTGAGGCTCCTGTAGCAATGGTGATCTTTGCGTCGGTCGCTGCGCTCAGCTGTCTGTAAACGCGTTGGACCATGGACTCCACCCCGCCGTTTTCATCCTTCACGACCTTCAAAAACTGCTTGGAGCGGATCTCGTTCGACAGCGGCCACAACCGCTTTCCCGATCCGCCGGAGAGGAGTATAATCCGCATCACTCATCACATCCTTCTTTTCCCAACCAATATTGGGAAATACTTATTCATTATAGCTATAATCGGTATCAAAACAACAATAGCTATAATCAATTTTGCTACCTCAACCAAACCTTGATTAACGTTAGAAATATCAATGATACCGCCAATAACATCTATCGCTTCATATACAGTCAAATGCAGCGCATAAATCGGGAGCGTGTTTTGCCCCAATTTACACAACAATTTGCAATACGATAGTTCAGACAGTAATATGCTGAAACCACATAGCATTATAGAGCCCGTAAATCCTCCGGCGAAAAACAACAAGTATGAATTCCCGTAGTTGCCGGAACAAATATCCACTACCCCGCATACGTGCCCGCAAACCATAGTTACCAGGAAACTAATAATTATAATCAAAACCATAGAGGTTCTAGTATATTTTATCCCATTATTTAGCTTGTCCCGCACCATATATCCAAGCCCCATAAAGATAATGCAAATAAATACATTATCTATACTCCATGGAAGTAACAGATCAAAGAAAAAATTATACAGACAGCCGATCATAACCATTATATATATATATATATATAATGGTTATTGAGTTTCTTACACAGACGGATAACAGTATACATAAGCACTTCCATTACAAACAGCGCTAAGAGAAACCACATCTGCATATATCCACGCATAATTAAATCAGATTCAGCGGGATTTTTGAATAATGAAGCTCGCCCATAAAAAAAGCCTATCAACAGCTTCCAATCCAATGACTGAGGCTCAAAAACAAATAAATATCCAACAAATATACATAGAAGTGCCGCACTGAAAAAAGCATACGGAATAATCAAACCCCAAAATTTTTTCTTCAGAAATTTTTCAAAAGGAATATCCGCATGAAATGTTATGCCGCTTAAAAAGAAAAAAACAGGCATAAAAAACACAGTAATATATGGACGTATAAGTGGAAAATTCAGGTGCTCTATCATTACCAACAGTATTGCAGTAGCTCTTGCAACATCAATCCATTCAGTTCTGTCGCCAGACAGTTTTAAATTTATAGTTTTTTTCAAAATGCGCCGCCATCCCCCTACTCTTCACAAGTATACATTTCAAGCAATTTCTGAGCCGCCAATTTCATTTCCGAGCCATCACGCTCACAATGAAATTTTGCGGGAATGCCGACATAAAGAGACCATGGCAAATACTCTTTTTCATTTACAAGTGTAAACGCACCCGTAGACATTCCTTCGGGAATGATTGTTCCGGGAAGTACGGTAGTATTACATGCAAGCAAAGCGAAATCGCTTATAGTTACAGGCTTTAAAATCGGTTCACCTGCAAACTCTTCGGGAATAGCCGGACCAACCAGCCCCCCTCCCTTATAGTCATTTGATGCAGTCACTATCTGACACGAAGGAGCTATATTCACAAAAGAACCAATCGTTATTTGACCAGCACCGCCTATCATTGAGCAGTTTGCGCCAATATGTGTAAACGAACCGATCTCCAGCCCGCACGGAATATATGCAAAATCGTCAATGATCACATTATCACCGATAACAACCCTTTCGGGGTGACGTATTCTCACAGTTTTTCCTATAATAACATTCCTGCCACAAGATTTCAAATCACGTTTATCAAAAAAGATATTTTCCATTGCATTCACCTGTTATTAACTGTAAAAATCTTTTATGCAGGCGCATATATATTCGATTTGTTCATCTGTAAGCAACACTGATGACGGCAGCCAAAGCCCCTTCGCGGATACTTCCTCCGTAATTGGGAAATGGATGTCAGTGTAGCCATAGGCGGGTTCGGAATGAAGCGGAGGATAAAATTTTCTCGCGCCGATATTCCTCTCTTTCAGATAATCGATCAAATCATCTCTGTCGTTGCACAATATTTCATAAAAGCACGGTGCCGTGTCCTCATAGTTATTCTTAAACAATTCAAGCTCACCAATTTCATTTAGCAAGACATCATATTTTTTGCAAATTTCCTTTTTGTGCTTGATCCTCTCGGGCATTTTTTTCATCTGCTCAATACCAACAACTGCCTGCAAATCAGTGAATTTAAAATTTGAACCAATCATCATATAGTGATCGGAACCTGCACATTCGCGTCCAAAATCACGTATTTTTAACAGATTATCATATACTTCTTCGGACTGCGTTATTACAGCTCCGCCTTGTCCCGTAGTTATTATCTTAGGCATACTGAACGAAAAACTGCCTACATCTCCGAAAGTTCCCAGAAACTTTCCCCTATATGTCGAACCCAGAGCCTGAGCAGCATCTTCAATCAAATACAATCTGTTTTCTCGGCAAAATGAAATGATATTTTCAAATTTTTCAGAATACCTTCCATTTAAATCAACAAAAATCACCGCTTTGGTATTAGGTGTCACTGCCGATTTCATTTTATCAAAATCCATGCACAGTGTACTTCTTTCAACATCCACAAACACCGGTTTAGCGCCTAATATGGCCGCAGCATGTGAGGTGGCAGACATTGTGAAATCAGGTACAATTACCTCATCACCTGCTTTTATTCCTAACGCCATCAATGAAGCAATCAATGTCACCGTCCCGTTCATCATAACGGAACAATATCTGGATTTTGTATATTCCGCAATAGACGTTTCAAATTTTCTTGTTTCCTTGAATTCCGTAATCCAAGCACCTGAGTTTATGTATTTTACAACAGCATCAATTTCATTCTTGTCATAGCTCGGCTGCATATAATTTATAAAATCCATTTTATACCTCATATTTTACTTTTCGACATTTTCAAGATACCATTCAATGGTTTTATGTAATCCATCTTCAAAAGGCATAGCAGGCGTCCACTTAAGAAGCTCGCTGCATAATGTCCCATCTACTTGCTTACATGGCGCGCCATCAAGTTTTGTTGTGTCATAAACAATTTTTCCTTCATATCCCACAATTTTCGAAATAATTTCAGCAGTTTCCGTAATGGTATATCCCTTAGATACACCTACATTAATAATATCGTCATATGGTGCTATATCCATTGCACGAATCATTGCATCGCATGCATCATCAACATAAAGCCATTCACGAATTGGTTTTCCTGTACCCCATATAACCACTTCAGGCAAATTATCTTTTTTCGCTCTGACAAACTTCATTATCATAGCTCCAACAGCATGAGAACGAACCTCATCAAAGTGGTCACACGGACCATACATATTTGAAAATATCAGATTGATCACATCAAGTCCATACTGCTTACCATACGCCCATGAGCCCACACAAAAAGATTTTTTCGCCAATCCGTATGCTTTGACCGACTCATGCAATGGACCATTCCAGAACTCTTTTTCTGTATATAACACGGCTTCGCCAGGATAAGAACAATTTCCGATAGGATTTATAAGGCGTTTTACTTCACTTTGCTTACATGCCTCCAGCAAAGATAGCTGCATAAGCATATTATTTCTGAACATTTCTGCCGCATGCTCATAGCCGAATTGGACTCCGCCCAAAAAAGCTGAACAATTTAAAACATAGTCAGGTCGTATGGTTTTAAAGAACTCAACCGATCTCTCTTCATCCCTCAAATCCAATCCTAAGCTTCGGGATGTTTTGGTAAACTCCAGACCTTTTTTTTCAAGCATTCCGCATAATCTTGTACCTAAAAAGCCTGTAGCTCCTGTAACTAAAATCATATCAATTATCTCCTTTAATGGCTATTATATCGTTTTCCGTCATCAGCCTTACAAGCTCTCCAAAAGAGGTCTTGGTGGGGTTCCAGCCCAAAGTTGACTTCGCCTTGGCGGGATTTCCCAAAAGGGTTACAACGTCTGTTGGACGGAAAAACTCGGGAGATACCTCTACAAGAACCCTACCTGTTTTCTTGTCTATACCTTTTTCATCAACGCCATTGCCCTGCCATTCAAGCTCTATTCCCGCATACTTAAAGGACAGTGTGCAGAACTCGCGCACCGAATGCTGTTCTCCCGTCGCTATAACAAAATCGTCGGGAACATCGTGCTGCAGAATAAGCCACATACACTCCACATAATCCCTTGCGTAGCCCCAATCGCGCAGCGAATCAAGGTTTCCGAGGTACAGCTTGTCCTGTTTGCCTGCCGCGATACTTGCAGCCGCGAGTGTGATCTTCCTTGTGACAAAGGTCTCGCCTCTGCGTTCGGATTCATGATTGAACAGTATTCCGTTTGACGCGAAAATTCCGTAAGCCTCACGGTAGTTCCGAACTATCCAGAACGCATACAGCTTGGCTGCCGCATAGGGCGAATAGGGATAAAACGGCGTAGTCTCGCTCTGCGGTGTCTCTTGCACCTTTCCGAAAAGCTCCGATGTAGACGCCTGGTAAAACCGGCAGGTTTTCTCCAGACCCGCCATGCGTATTGCCTCTAACAGACGGAGTGTTCCCACCGCGTCGGCATCAGCGGTGTACTCGGGAACCTCAAAACTCACCTTGACGTGGCTCTGCGCAGCAAGATTGTATATCTCGTCCGGTTTTACCTCCGAAACTATCTTCGCAAGGCTTATGGAATCCGTCATATCTCCATAGTGCAGATGGAAATTCGCATTTCCTTCAAGGTGCTCAATGCGCCCCTTTCTGTCGACCGAGCTGCGGCGCACTATGCCATGCACCTTGTAGCCCTTTTCAAGCAGGAGCTCCGAGAGGTATGAGCCGTCTTGGCCTGTTATTCCGGTTATCAGTGCTGTTTTCATATTTCTTCCTCCAAAACGATTTTTTTGTGTGATGCAAAAGAATATGCAAAAAGTGCTCTGGTGATTTTACACAGGTTAACGAACCAACCACATTTAACGTTGCACTCTTTAAGTATATTTTGGCACTCTCTAATTGACAACAGCTTGCCGCCTAACCCGCCATTACTTGTACCTCCTGCATAATAGATGACTATTTTTCGCTCAAGTGAATAGGAAGTCAGCGATTTATCCTTAAACAGCATTATCTGAAATTTGTAATCAGAAGCAGAACTGAATTTGCAATCCATCGGACCATATTTATCCCACAATTCCCTCTTCATACATAGTGTTGGGGTTGCCGCCATCCATCCCAATTTCCAGTTTCCTTTTTTCCCGTTCCAAAGTCTGATTATTTTACCATTTCTTTGAAATAACATACCGCCAAATACATAATCTGGTTTTTTTCCCTCTAAAAATGATGCTATATAATCAAAAACTTTATTATTTACATACGGATCTGTTCCAAAAATAAAATATTCACCCGAAACAAGATTTGCCGCTTTATTAAATCCATGATATAATCCATCATCTTTTTCTGATATCCATCTCAATGTTTTGCCCGAATCATGATATTTCTGTTCATATTCTTTCAGAAGCTCAACGCTCCCATCGGTAGATCCTCCATCGGCTATACAATGTTCTATATTTTGATACGTCTGGCTCAAGACACTGTCCATAACCCTTTTAAGCATTTCCTTGTCATTATAAAACGTTGACGCTATACTTATTTTAATCAATGATACTCCTCCTCAAACCTTTTTTCTGCAATGCCTTGCTATTTGCGGTATAATAAATGCCAAACTGACGATCACGAATATGCTGTATGAGCTTATAAGGGTCCCATTTACTCCCTGTAATCCGTTGTGATTAATCAATAATGGTGAAATTATAAGCGTTATCAATGTAACACAGCCCTCGGCAATAACCATTATTATATTTCGGTTTATAACGGTAAATATTGCTGCCATAAACCATGAAACAGCTGTGAGTATGCTCACAATTATTGCGGGCATCAACAAATCGGTATAATCAAGTATCTTTTTTCCAAAAACAAATTCAAGAAACCAATCTCCCAGCAAAGCAAAACCAATCATTGCGCATAACCCTATTCCAAGAGTAATGACTATTATTTTTATGATCGTTCCATGGATTTTTCTATCTTTATTTTTATACTGTTCGGACAGTAGCGGCACGCATGGGCTAAAGATATTCCCGGCTGCGACCTGAACCACAATAGCAGGCACCGCCACCGAGCTGTAATATCCCAGCATTTCCTCTCCCAGGATGCTTTGAGCGCTTAGCCGCGGAATATTTGCAATAAGGGTCGATAATATCCCGTGAAAAAACAACGGAAGGCATTTCACAAAAAGCTTGAATATGTTTCGGTTTTTAATTTTTATTTCAAAACGAAACATTGAATAACACGGCTTAAAATCAAGCATAAAAGCGCACATCATAGAACCAACGGCAGTGAGCAGCAATGAAATGGCAAGATTTTTAAAGAGATATTCGGCGGAGGAAAAAATCACCAGATCAACAACTCCTCTTATTATAAGAGATTTGCAAACGATATCCAGCCGCCATTCCTTTTGGAAAATCCCCTGAAAAACATCAATCAGCGCCTCGCCAATTTTTATCAGCATAAAGCACATAACCGACCAGAAAATGTACGGCGAATACCTCATAATCAACAGATAAACTGGCAATACCACCAATGTGGCGGCACAGGTCATAAATCTGAACGTCACATACTCTCCGTTTGAAAATTTATTATCAATATCCGCGACCTGGTAGGTTCTGACCGAAAAATTCGATAGCATCACAAAAATATTGCATATTGAATTTGCCAGACCATATACACCGGCTTCCTCATAGCTCCCCGACAGGCGTACAACAAGAATTGTCATCATCCATTGGCAGAAGAAGTAGGTGAATGTGCCTATCATGTACCAGGTGGTGTTTTTTGTGATTTTATCCATTTTCTTCTCCATTAGGTTTTTGGGAATTTGTTACAAAATTAGCCGCATCCCTTGTCACAATTACATTCCTCAGTTCTTTTACTATGTAGTCCTAATGAGATTACAGCTGGCAAACATAATGCGTAAGGATATACATATCTGAAATATCTTCCATTCGTGGGACCGGCAATCAGCACTAATACCATGACCAACAGTGGGAGCATAATAGCTATTGCAACTTTGTTATTGCGATATATACAATAGCAAAACCAAATCATCAAACACCACATAAAGGAAAAGGTATAGGAGAAACCATTAAAAATTGGCATTGAGAAAAAACTCTCACGAAGTGATTGATAGTTACTCCTTAATTCTCCTAATGATTCGGGATGAGATATTGGAACAGGCATATACGTTTCAAGTTCATTATTTATTCTATCCATATTTCCAATACTCTTATTATAACTGTCACAATCAATCGGTGAGGGATAAAAAAACTCAAACTTATTATGCAATGTTGCCTCCACATATATATAGGGATATTTGAAAAGCATTTTCAGCCAAACATTTTGATAGGTTTTCCAATCATCGGCAGTCGCCTCAAGCTTTATTGTTGAAGCCACGCCTGTCGTGCCATTACCATCTAACCTAATTGGATCATACATCGTTGCAATATCATCGTAGTTTAAATAAGCTGATATTCCCTCCCTCTCTTCCTCAGTAATTTGATCGCCAACATCTCTAACACACCTTGCAGTCTGCTGAAGCATTATTGAAGATAGCAACCCACCATTACTGTTGCTCCATGGCTTATTAGATGGTATATTGAGCTGCAGAAGCAATACATTATTCCAAAGGAAAGCAAATACAAATGTGCCCGCGGCTAAAATAGCAATCTTCTTTCTGAAATTTTTAATGATAAGAAGCATTAAAACTAAAGATATAACTATAATATAAGAACTGTCATGTCTAAAGAGCAATGCTCCCACATCGGAAATTACCAATATAACATATATGAGCGGTGTCTTCTTTCTGGTAAAGAGTATATATAATGCCATAATAAAAACCAGCAAAAATGTTGCATTAATCACATCTTTTGTTATAAGCATCATATAGTTTTGCACTCTCGGCTGAATTGCGTAATATATTATAAGCAACATTGACGCTTTCGGCGATACATCCATACTTAATAGTAATTTCACCAATAACGATACGACCAAAATCACAAACAGCAATTGAAGTAAGGCATATATAAATGACCCTATATTTATCGAGCCAAATATACCGAGACTTATCTTAATACACAATTTTAACAAAAGTGTGTGCGTTATCGGATGTGCGTTATCGAGCCCATATTTATCAAATATCAATCTGAATTGGTGAGGACAATCTCCCATAAATATGGCAGGATACGAAACGATAATATAAGGAATATATATTATTAACAGTGTAAC
>CAMWLH010000020.1 GCA_947175045.1 uncultured Clostridia bacterium
CCATAGTCGGCGAGGAATATTGGCCTTATCCCACCTATGACGAGCTGCTGTTCAATGTGTAACGGCAACCGGCAGCCGTAAATAAATATTGACTTAAAGCGTATATCGCTTTAATATATCCCGCTCCCTTTTTTCCGGAGGTCAGCGGCGCGATATGACGGGTATGTCCCGCTGTGTCCGCCTGCTGACCTCTTTTTTATCTGCTGATTGAAAATTGTAAGTTTTTGTTATACAATAAGTTAAAGAGGTTTCTGTACCGCATAATCGCCAAAGTGATCATCAAATATTGTACATATTACACAAAATCAGATGTTTTTAATAATTTTTTTAAAAAGCTGTAATAGTTGTAACATTCACTTTGTTATTATAGCAGAACGGGAAAACCGCAGGGTTTTCCGACGGGGGTGACAGCGGCAGCCTTGGCGTTTGTGGAGCGGCAAGGCAGTGAGATTAGAAGAACTGTATGATGTTGGAAGTGATATGATAAAAAATACACATGGCATTTTTATAGGTATATCGCTCATTTGGGGCGAGGAATTATTGATTTACAAAGGAAAGGGTAAAATCATGTCATAACAAAAGATTATGTTAAAAAGTGGCTATAAGAAAAAGATCATTGCTTTTATTACAGCAATTGTGCTGTCTTTTTCTAGCGGTACGGCAATGGCTGAAGGTGTCGATAACATATCAGTTTCGGAAAAAGCCAGTTCCACTGATTTGGGGGAATTGAATTATTGGTATTCTAATACCGATAGAATTTCACATTGGGAAACACCACGCAGAATTTATGTTCACAATTTAAGCACAAACGATGATTTTGATTTGGAGAAATATGTTGGTTTTGCCATATATCAATGGAGCAGTAAGGCAGGTATTTCGTGCAGTCTTACAGGTACAGAATCCAATCATTCTATTCATTTCTACGGCGGCTTGGAAGATCAACTCGTTGAGGTGGGCGCATTTGCTGATTGTTCTCACGTTAATGGCAAATGCCACAGCACAGCATCAGTTAAGGGTACCTATACATATAATGGGGTAAGTAAAACCGGTAAAGTTACAACGTATTCGAAAATAGTTCTTGTAGAAAAGAGCAATCCAAGAACCGACATTGCATATTCTAAAACTGCTGCTCACGAGCTAGGTCATGCTCTTGGTTATGCGGGTCACTCACTTACTAAGGGAGACATTATGTATACATCATCGGTACATAATACGACCGACGCTCTTACGTCACAAGATATTAATCATCTTAAACAAGTATATTGAAAGGGGAATTTACCATGAAAAAAAATATATCACTTTTTGGGGCATTAGCTTTGATTATATCATTGACAGGGTGTGCTGCTGATAAGCCGTCAATATCAAGCAACCCGGAAACCATTGTTTCGGAAACAATCAACGCCGAAAACGAAAACTCAAGCTCCGAATCATCAGCTGTACAATCCGACACCGTATTTATGTCATGGTCGGAGGAAGAACAGATAACGCTTGAGGAGGCTATATCAGAAAGTAATTGCGTTGTCCGAGCGAAATATGTGTCCTTTGATGAGTTTGACGAGTATGTTGACTATCGTTTTCGGGTTATTGATATTTACAAGGGCAGCGCGGACGAGGAAATAATGATCCGTTGGGGTAAGGAATTCAGCGACGAAACCGAGCGTGTGTTTGACGAGGGAGAATACATATTGCCGCTGAAATACGTCAACAGCGTTTATTATGATTATCCATACTACAATGTTGTCGGGCATATTGTTATTCCCTGTGATACGGACGGCGGCATTCAGGCTGTGGCGGTAGACGGGATTATGATGGAGACGCCGTCGGAGCTTTCCTCCGTGGATAGAGCGGCGGCTTTGGTGGCAAGTGTGGAGGATACCTCGGACATTTTCTTCAAGGATTACATTCATTCCGATATTCCCGAAGAGATCGCCGAGGGGTCGGAATATATCGTTAAAGTTGTGGTAAACGATAATCCTTCCCGCACGGGCAGCGACAGGGGTATCTACAGCTGCGATGTTATTGAAAGCTATAAGGGCGATGTTCTGGACAGCATTCAGGTGCTGCTTTTCTATGACAGCGTTGAAGCAGGCGGCGAGTACTATCTGTTTTTGTCAAAAAATGAAAAAAGCGTATATTACACGATATCATCCAAAAACAGCGTTTACAGCGCCGATAACGCAGAGATTTCAGAAGTTGTGTCAACAGCCTTAGATAATTCAGCTGATATTTCTTAAATGATAATAAATCGGCGGGATCTTCTCTGCGGCTTCTGTCAAGTATGGGAGATAAGGAGAAAAATATGTCAGATTATTAACCTCGCTCCCAAATGCATACAGCGCCGTGCGGCAGCGCGGCGCTCATTTTTATAATTTATCCACAATCTCCTTGAAATTCCGCCTGTGCTGTTTAAAATTTTTGACCGAGGTCATATCATGTGTTGTGACGGGAGTTTAGTCAATAATTCATGTCTGTTATCCATTCAATACACTGTGATATATCTCCATGGTACTCAAAAAATTTATCAATGGCGCTTAATGCGGCACATTTGGTAATCTTCATTTCTTGTTCGGAAAGCTTCTGTTCAATATAAGAGAGAAAACTTGATTCATATAATAGATCTTCAACCAAATACATAATTTGCGTTTCACTTCGGAATAAACAGGTATAATAATCGGTATTAACGCGGGTGACTATTAAAAACGGTAATGTGACGTTTTGCGCCGTATAAATTGTAATTCTTTCCCCTATCTTAATATTATTTAATTGGTTTATATATTTATCTTTATCGGTCATTTTAGCTTTCCTCTTGCTGGTTGTCGGTAATATTAAGCTGCATATTATTTATCAGCTCCTTGAAATTCCGCCCGCGCTCCTCGAAATTCTTGTAGAACCCGTAGCTTGCCGCGGCGGGGGAGAGGATAACGCGGCGCTTGGCGCATTTTGCGGCTTCGCTGACCGCCTGCTCCATATCCCGAGCGTGAACGACGTTCACCTCGTGAGAGGTTATCAGCGCGCCTATGCGCTCTCCGCTGTCGGGGAGAAGGATAACGTTCCTTACCGCGCCCGTGTTGAGAAAATCCCCAAGGATATCATAGGGGATACCCCTGTCCATGCCGCCGAGAATAAGGCAGTCGGTATCGTCAAAGGCTTTCACGGCGGCTATCGCGGCTTCGGGGACAGTGCTTATGCTGTCGTTGATATACTCTACGCCGTTCACCGCCGCGACGTATTCCAGGCGGTGCTCCAGCCCCGCGAAGCTCTCCAGAGCCTTAAGACATTCCCCGCGGTCTGCCCCTGCCGTTACCGCCGCCGCCAGTGCGACGGCAATATTATAGAGATTATGACGCCCGCGCAGCTTGGTGCGTATTTCCTCGGGCGATATTTCCGCGCCGAAAAGCGTGATTCCGCCGCCGTCCGTCCACACCTCCGCGGGCTGCCCGAACGCCACTGTCACAAGCCGCGCGGAGCTTCTTTCGGGAGCTTCGTCAATATTGACTATCGCCGTGTCGCCCTCGTTCTGAAAGCGGTAAATGTTCCGTTTGGCGTCGGCGTAGGCTTCAAAGCTCACATAGTGGTCAAGGTGCTCGGGGAAAATATTCAGCAGTACCGCGATATCGGGAGAGTGCCGCACAAATTCAAGCTGATGGCAGCTCATCTCGCAGACCGCCGTGGTGTCTTCCGACATTTCCTCAAACCGCTCCAACGGGGGCACCCCGATATTCCCGATAAGCATGGTCTTAAACCCGCACCGCGAAAGGAAATGATGGGTGAGCGCCGAGGCGGTGGATTTCCCCTTAGTGCCGGTTATGCCGATGATTTTGCAGGGCTTCAGCCGCAGCAGCAGCTCGGTCTGGGTGAGAATTTTCGCCTTGTCCTCCGGCGGGAGCATATCCTTTATTATCACCCCCGGGGACTGCAAAATCAGATCGTACCTGCGGCAGCTTTGGAGATAGTTCTCTCCGCAGTGCAGCGTTACTCCCCCGATATCCTGCGGCTTCATGTCCGCTACGGCAATTTCGGCGCAGCAGTCTAGCCGCTTAAGGATATCAAGCCATGCTCTGCCCTCTCGCCCGAAGCCGAGGATAACGCAGCGTTTGCCGTCAAAGATGGGCTTTAATGCTTCAATATTCACCGTTTACCTCCAAGCAGCGCCCGAAATTCCTCGGGAACAAAATTATCCTCATCATAAAATCCCGAGAGATCGACGGGATGACAGGACGGCACAAGCTCCCTGTAATGCCGCAGCAGTGCGGGCAGGCGCTCCCCGCGCAGCTTTACCGCCATCTCCAGCGAGAGCCGCACCTCGTCCCGCGTGCCCACGCACTCAAAGGGCTTGTCGCGCCCGTCGGTGATAAGCCCCTCCAGCGTTTCCGAGAGCTCCGATTTGTCAAGCATATTGCAGCCGAAAATATCCTCCAGCGTCCTGTCCTCGAGAAACGCGGCGAGCAGTATATACACATAAAGGCATTTCGCGCAGCTGCCGCACCATACGTTGGTTTTTGAGCCGAGATTGCAGCTCTGGAAAACCCCGAAATACTGCGGATACTTCACAAATTCCCGCGCTATTTGCCACTCGCTCCAGGGGCGCAGCAGGCTGAAATATTCGGGAGCGTTCCCGAGCTCCGCGCAGTACTCGCGGAAATCCCGCTCAAACTCGGTGGACTTGCTGTACTGGTGATTTATGCTGCTGCCGTCCACATAGGCTTCGTTTGCGCTGCTTTCGTTGCTGAGGGCGATGTATTTCCGCCCCGACATTATCGCGAAAAGCTCCGCCGAAAAAGCCACCACCGCCGAAAAAGGCGTGTGCCCGTTGAGATACCCCTTCGCGTTGAGCTCCAGCAGCGTTTTGTCGATGCTGCGGCGCACTCCCGTTATTTTATCGGGAGCAATCCCCGCCGCTGCGACGCAGCCCAGCGTAGCGCCGCGCGGGTTTATTATATAGGGGTAGATATCCGCGCCCGCTTTTTTCAGCAGCTCCACCGTGACCACGCTGTCCTTGCCGCCGCCTATCGGCACGAGTACTCCGCTGAGATCCGTCGTATGGCGGGGCAGGGGAGCGGGCTCGGGCGCTTCTATCGTAATAAAATCCTCAAAGCCCGCGTCAACGCCGTTGCGGTAGAAAAACTCCCCCAGACCGTTATAATACAGCTTTTTCCACCACTTTTTCTGCTTATCCGTCAGCCCGCCGCAGCGAACCTCCACGCGCGGACAGCAGGCGCACTTCCAGTAGGACACCAGCTCCGCCATACCCAGCGAGAAAGCCGCCCGTTCCGCCTGTTCGCGGGAATACTCCCCCGCGGTCAGGGCACCGTCAAATTCCCATCGGGGATAAAAATGATACTCGTCAATGCTGAAATGAAATTCCAGGCAGTTCTCGGCGAGGGTATAGCTGTGGTAGATAAACAGCGGGTGCTTCCCGCGAAGCTCATTATAAAGGCTCATAGCTGTTCCTTTCGCTCGTTATGCATGGTGAGTATGAACTGTTGAAATATAGGCGAAGCGCTGACGCTTAGCCGCAATATACTTCTTCACGAACGTGTCGATGCTCTCCTCGTTCTTTCTGTCAAAGCTCTCGTCACACTCGATAAGCTCCCATCTCTCCATAAGGTCGGCTTGCTGATGGGGCCTGGAAAAGGTAGTCATCGCGCCCAGGCTTTCGCATTCCAGGAAGATACCGTTTGTAAAGGTCTCGAAGTTGCAGCCGTAGTCGGGGTATTCCGCGTTGTCATTGTATGAGAAATTCTTAAGGAATATCTGTCCCTTGTTGACTACCGCAGCCCAGCCGTCCTCGTTGTTCATTCCTATTTTGAACTTTGACTCTGCGCCGGGCACCTGCTGCAATGTTCCGTATTTGTTCCCCAGGAAAAATCTGTCGTCGTTGATATCCGAGTAGCTCCAGAATACGTTCCGCCTGTTGGAAAGCAGCCCGTTGTCCTGCCTGTTCTGCGGGAATATCTCCACGCCGCCCGCCGCGCAGACCGTAAGCGCCCAGGGCGCGAGCGTGACGACAGCGCCCGACCTGTTCCATATGTTGTAGATAACGTTCAGTCTTGAGGAGTTCTCGTCCATTTCAATGGTGATGGAGTGGCGCTGACCAGTGCGGGCGTGGAGGGATGATACTTCAAGTTTATTCGGCTGATGGAGTTTATATTCAACGGGGTCGTTGTCGGGGTAGTAGCTTTCGGGGTAGCTCTCGGGACTGCTCCACAGTCTGCCGCCGCCGTAGATGTACCATTGCTTGTCGTCGCCGAACATTTCTTTGAGCTCGTCGCCGTCGTCGGAGAAAACTCTGTCCACGTCCTCAAAAAGGACGTTTTCCTTTCCGTTAAGACTGTACGAGATAATGCGCGGACCGACGTCCACCGTCACAATAACGCTTGCGACGTCGTTTTCCAGTTTAACGCACTTTCCGAAATTCTTGTAGTTGATTTCCGTTGCCTGTACCATTTTTGAATACCTCCATAAAATTAAATGATTTAAAAGAATTTTCCGAACCTTTTGAGGGAAGCGTCGGTTGGCTCACCGCATAAGCTCTTGCCCGCAAAACGGATTTCGTTTTCACGGAATCTTTCGGAAAATTCATGCGTGTTCACCTTAGCGAGATTTACACTGCCCATACCGCGCGATGATCTCACCTGTGTGCGGCATACTCACATTATTATGGGCTTGGCGGTAAGCTCCCTGCCACATGGAGCGGGCTTTTCAAAAGCCAGCGAGTAAAGATCGCCGCAGCGCTCCTCGAAGGCTGCCTGCTTATGAGCCGCGCGGCTCGTTTTGGAGAGCGCTTTAAGCGACGTGTCAATGGGCAGTGCGCATTTCGCCGCCGAAAGAATCTCTCTGCCCCTCGTGTTCATTCCCAGTACGCGTATATATGCATTGGGCGTGAGGAGCTGCCCCTTGTTCAGCCCGAGGAATCCGCACAGCACCGCTCTCCTTATCCTCGCGAGGGTATACCGCTTTGTCTTGGTGAGGAAATACAGCTCGTCGAGCGTTCCCGCCTTGCGAACCGCCTTGTACAGCCGCTCCGCAAGTCCGTTAGCCCCGTCGTAGAGCTGCTCGAGATCCCCCCTGTGCATAGCCCTCAGCCGCGCGAGAATAGCACGCTCCAACCGTTTTATATCCGCGCTCGGAGCGTCGACCGCGGGCGCATAACGCGAGTGATCTTCCCCGCTCAAAATCATCTTCCTTATAAGCGATGCCGAGGCGAATCGCCCCGCCTCCGTGCTGTCGTGAGCCGCGCCCTCTCTCGCTATCGTGAAAGGCTCTATCGTGCTGCCAATACCGTCCAGCGCGTTCAGATACTCTATCGCCAGTGTGTTGTTAGGGGACTGCAATATCTCCGATACGTCGTCGGTGTACAGTTCCCTTACCACTTCCGCCAAAGCCGCGGGGTAGCTTTTCCCGCCTTTCATCAGTGTGAAGAACTTGTCGGTGTGCAAAGCGTATTCGCACGCGCCCGAAGCCTCTTTGAGCGCGGCAAGCTCCCCGCTTTCGCTACCGAAAGACAGTATATCAACGCAGCCCAGACTCTCAATAATTCTCACAGCCCCCGCCGCGAAGCCCTCCGCTGCGGAAAGACTGTACATCGACGGCAGTTCTATCACCAGGTCTATTCCGTTTTCCAGAGCGGTTTTAGCCCTAACATATTTGTCAAATACCGCGACGTCGCCGCGCTGGGTGAAATTCCCGCTCATTACCGCGGCAATATGCGTGGCTCCCGCTTCGCGGGTCTTGTCTATAAGATACTTGTGACCGTAGTGAAAAGGGTTGTATTCACAAATAATGGCTGCTGTTCTCATGATTACTCCTTAATTTAAATTTGATTTGGATTTTCCCGCACCGCGAACTCGGCTGCGTGGTCGTTGCGCTGACGAGGATAGGGGCGTTTATGTTGACGAGGATTAAATGATTTAAAAGAATTTTCCGCACCGGCGAACTGCGTTCGCCTACCACGCCGTGAAAGCTCCGCGTTCGCTCCGCTTTCACAGCTTGTTGCGGAAAATTCTGATGCGGGGGCTTTATGTTGATCTATGCGGGTACATCTTTGCTGCTTTTTTGTAGGTTGCTCTTGCCTCTATCTACCATTTTACACCATATTCACAAATAAATCAATTATTTTTTGAAAACTACTTGATTTTTTTTAAAAAAAGTACTAAAATATTATGGGAATATAATGTCGGCGTATTAAAGCAACACTCCGCCCACGCAGGAATTTTCCCGCAAGCCGCCGTGAAAGCGTAAGCGGAGTGGAGCTTTTACGGCGAGCCGGCGAACTCCGCCGCGCAGCGGCTGAGTTTGCGGTGCGGGAAAATTTAAATCAAAATCAGGAGGATTATATGAAAATTCTTGTAATCAACGCGGGGAGCTCATCCCTGAAGTACCAGCTTATCAACATGGAGGACGAGAGCGTTATTGCCAAGGGCAACTGCGATCGTATCGGGATCGACGGTCACATCAAGCATACCACATTCGACGGCAGAACGGTGGATACCGACTGCAAGTTCCCGACCCACACAGAGGCTTTTGAGAAGCTGGTCGAGGTCTTGACGACGGGGGACGCTTCCGTGCTTTCGAGCATGAGCGAAATTTCGGCGGTTGGACACAGAATAGTTCAGGGCGCGGAGATATTCAACAAGACTACTCTTGTTACAGACGAGGTAATCCAGCAGATAGACGACCTGTCGGAGCTCGCGCCCGTACATAATCACCCCCACGCTCTGGCGCTCAGAGCCTGCAAAAAGGTCATTCCCGAGACCACCCCGCAGGTAGCCGTATTCGATACCGCGTTCCACCAGACCATGCCCGAAAAGGCATATATGTTCGGAATGCCCTATGAGTGCTACGAGAAATTCCATGTAAGAAAGTACGGCTTCCACGGCACCTCTCACAGATTTGTTACGCAGGCGCTGGCGGACGCTATGGGCAGGGATATCAAGGATCTTAAGATCGTTTCCTGCCACTTAGGCAACGGCTCTTCAATTACAGCAGTAGAGGGCGGAAAGTCCATTGATACCTCTATGGGCTTCACCCCCCTTGACGGCGTTATCATGGGTACGCGCTCCGGCTGCGTAGACGCTTCGGCGGTAACCTTTGTTGCGAGCAAGCTGGGACTTTCCCCCTCGGAGATGAGCGACTACCTCAACAAGAGATCGGGCTTCCTCGGTATATCCGGCATCTCAAGCGATAATCGCGATATCACCGCGGCGGCTAATGACGGCGACAGGCGTGCTCAGCTTGTGGGAGAAATGCTTCGCTACGAGATCAAGAAGTACATCGGCTCTTATGCGGCTATCATGAACGGTCTGGACGCGGTTCTGTTTACGGGCGGTATCGGCGAGAATTCCGACGACCTGCGCGCGGACGTATGCCGCAATATGGAATACCTCGGAATAAAGATGAACGAAAAGGTCAACGAGGGAATGCGCGGCAAGCTCTGCAAGATTTCCGCGCCCGACAGCAAGGTAGAGGTATGGGTAGTCCCCACCAACGAGGAGCTGCTTATCGCACGCGACACTAAGGAACTGGTTGAAAATATGTAATAGGGATTTTTTTCGCCCGCGGGTCTGTCCGCGGGCGATTTTTGTGTAATAAATTATGTGGTGCAGCGTATCCGCGGCGAATTTCAAAAAGGTCGAGTTTGCGGACGCAAACAAAGACCGGTTCCCACAATCGATAGTTTTGCGCAATAATCGCGTTGCGGCTTATGGCATTATGTCGCTTTTGCGCAAAACTCCGAAGTGGAGCGTAAGCGGAACGGAGAATGACTGCGGAAATTTGAAATTCTTTATATGTCTTGACAAAAAAGATATTTTGTGATAAAATAAAATCGGGTATTTTTTGCGCAAGGGGGAGATGTCGTGGAGGGTCAGCAGGAACACGATAACAGCCGAGCCGCCGAGGAAGGCGCGGATTTTACCGAAGCGGAAAAGCTCCCCGAGGACTGCGTTGTTGAGGAAAAGGCTCCCGCGCGGGATAAAAAAAGCGCACGGAAAGCCGCGGCAAGGCGATTTTGGATAACAGTGAGAGTGTGGGCGGCTTATTTTGGCTATCTGATACTTTTTGTGATAACATTCGCGGTCATGCTGCTGTTTCTTACTATGGCGGCGGTGGGGATACCGATGGGCATTATTTTCGGCGTTTTCGGCGTGGCTATCGAGCTGTTCAAGGCTGATTTCATCATTACGGAGCTCGCCCCCGAGCTGATGATATTCGGTGGGCTTACGGCTGCCTGCGGTACGGCTTTCTGCGGATTGCTGGCGGTAAAGGCGGGATTTATGGTGTCGAGGCTTTTCTTGAAAATAAAAAAGCGCTGCGACAGGCTGAGGGGCTGGTGAGGCAGATAAACGGCTCGGGGGTTGAAAAAAGGATCAATGTGCTGCTGGCGGTAACGGCGGCGCTGACAGTGATCTTCGGAGGTCTGGCTTATTATTTCCGCGACGCCGAGCACGACTCGGCGCAGACGGGCGACCTGCTGCTGCCGATGTGCGAGTATATTGATATCGAGATATTAAGACTGGATGTGGAAATAATCCCATATGACGGGAACAATATCCGTGTGGTGTATAAGAACGAGCTGCCGCTTGAGCTGCGGCTGGGCGATAACCGTCTGATAGTGAGGGAGAGCGAGGAGTTTGTCATTTCGCTCTTTGCGGGGAGCGAGGCGGAATTCGGGCTGACGGTCTATCTGCCGGAGGAAACCTACCGCGAAATAACTGTTTATACGGGAGGCGGTAACGTTTCGGTGCACGGCGCGAAGTGTGAGAAAATGACGGTCATCACGGGCAGCGGCAATATCCGAGTGGAGAATAACACGTCGCTGGTGAATCTGGTAACAAGCTCGGGCGACATCTCGCTCGATTTCGCGGAGGTAGTGCAGGACAGCTCGGTGCAGACGCGGAGCGGCAGCGCGGAGATATTGCTGCCGAAGGACAGCTCGGTAGAGGTGGAGTTTGAGACCGCCACGGGAGAGTGCGTGACGGAGCTGTTCAGGGGCAATGTTTATGGGAGCTATACCTATAGCTTTAACGGAGGAAAGCGGGGCATTTTCGCGTCGCTGGAGTCGGGAACGCTCACGATAGCGGAGCGCGGTGAGCAGCAGGACTAAAATTGCGGTGCGCGGGGAATTATCCGCCGCGCTGTTATACCGGCAGAAAGGACGGAAAGATCCGATGAAAAATTTCAGACATGAAATAACTATGACTTCTACGGCGAAGGAGCAGTTTTTCAATTTATCCTTTGAGGTGGAGGAGTGTGTGCGCAAAAGCGGCATAAGCGAGGGTATCTGCGTGGTATTTTCGCAGCATACCACTTCCTCGGTTTTTCTGGAGAACGACCGCGAAAAGCTGTATATGGACTGGTCGGAGCTTCTCGGCAGCGCCACGCAGTGCAAGGTGCATTATATGGTGGATTACGCCAGCGCGGGAAAGGCGCATATGAAGCAGATACTGCTCGGCGCTTCGGTAACGATACCGATCTCTGGCGGAAAGCTCGATCTCGGCTCGCGCCAGTATATTATGTATGGGGATTTTGACGGTCTGCGTGAAAAATCGGTAGTAGTTAAGATAATCGGTGAATGACAATGCTTTCCGTGATAATTCCCTGTTATAACGAGCAGGAAAACATAGCCAATACTGCCGCGGTGATATCGCGGATACTGGACGCGGAGGGTATAGGGTATGAGATCGTATTCGCCGACGACGGGTCAAGGGACGCAAGCTGGGCGGAGATATGCCGCCTTAATGAGGAAGAGCCCCGGGTGAGGGGACTGCGGTTCTCGCGCAATTTCGGCAAGGAGGGCGCGATATTCGCAGGGCTCAAGGCGGCGGAGGGCGACTGCGCGGTGCTTATTGACTGCGATCTTCAGCACCCGCCGGAGCTTATTCCGAAGATGTACAGAATGTGGGAGAGCGGTGCGGAGGTCGTGGAGGCCAGGAAGTCCTCGCGCGGGCGCGAGAGCCTGTTCTACAAGCTGTTCGCAAAGGGATTTTACAGGCTGATGAAGTCCTCGTCGGGGATAAACTTGGACGGAGCGAGCGATTTTAAGCTGCTGGACAGGAAGGTCGTGGACGCGCTTAACGAGATGCCCGAGCGCATGACGTTTTTCAGGGCGCTGTCGGGCTGGGTGGGGTTCCGTACGGAGCACATCGAGTTTGAGGTGAAGCCTCGGAACGCGGGCAAGACCAAGTGGAATTACAAAAAGCTGTTTGTTTTCGGAATAAACTCCGTCACGTCGTTCACGAATTTCCCGATGCAGATAATCACGCTGGTAGGCGTTGTTTTCGGGATATTCGCGGTGGTGATGGGGGTTCAGACTCTTGTTAATTATTTCAGCGGCAACGCGCGTGACGGGTTTACCACGGTGATATTGCTGCTGCTTATTCTCGGCGCCTGCCTTATGATTGGGGTTGGCATTATCGGATTTTATCTGTCAAAAATTTATGAGGAGATAAAGCGCAGACCGCGCTATATCATTTCGGAGTATACAAAAATTCGCGGCGAAAGGAATGAATCGGGTGAGCGGGAACAGCGTGGCTGAGGTCAGCGGAAGCGGGAAAAAGGAAAATTTCTTTACGAGAAACTATATTCTGCTCGTGTCGGCGCTGCTGCCCGCGGCTGTTCTTTTCGCGGCTTATATTATTTTTGGCATTTACCCGTTTGGAGAGAGGTCGGTGCTGTCGCTTGATCTCAATGCTCAGTATGTGTATTATTTCGATTATATGTACGACGTGCTGGCGGGTAAGGAGAGCATTTTTTACTGCTGGAGCAGAAATCTCTCGGGGGAGTTCGCTGGGATAATCGGCTATTATCTCGCAAGCCCGTTTAACTGGATCGTATGGGCTTTCCCGCGCAAGATGATAACCGAGGGTCTGCTGGCGATGATGGTTGCCAAGGCGGGCGCGGCGGGGCTTACTGCGGCGGTATTGCTGAAAAAACACCGCGGGTACTCAAATACTACCGCCGCGACTTTTTCGGTGATGTATGCGCTGTGCGGTTTCTTTGTCGTACAGACGATGAACCCCATGTGGCTGGACGGGCTTATCGGGCTGCCGCTGGTAATAATGGGCATAGAGCGTATCTGTGAGCGAAAGGGCTTCGCGCTGTATGTGCTGTCGCTGCTGTATGTTTTTGTGACGAATTTCTATATCGGCTATATGGTCGGTATTTTCTCGGCGCTGTATTTCGTGTATTTTGTGCTCTCCGCCCGTTCAAAAAAGACCTGCGGTGCTTCGGTGTTCGTGGTTTACGGGTGCTCGTCGCTGGCAGCGCTGC
>CAMWLH010000021.1 GCA_947175045.1 uncultured Clostridia bacterium
GCCTTATGGGCAAGGAAGGAATAACAAAAAATGGAAATTTTATCTCAGAACAAAACGGCGGCAAATACTACCGCGATCGAGTTCAAGTTCAGCGCGGAGGAGTTTGAGGCGGCTATTTCGGCGGCTTTCAACAAGCAGAAGTCAAGAATTACCGTACCCGGATTCCGCAAGGGCAAGGCTCCCCGCAAGATCATTGAAAGACAGTACGGCGAGAGCGTTTTCTATGAGGACGCGGTAAATTCGCTGTATAACACCAACGTTGCCAAGCTGGTCGACGAAACGGGTCTCGAGGTAGTCGACGTTGAGAACACCGAGGTCACTTCCGTAAGCAAGACGGAGGGCGTATGCTTCAAGGCTGACATTATTACCAAGCCCGAGGTGGAAATTTCCGATTATAAAGGATTAGAAGTAAAGAAAACCGTCAAGACTGTTACCGAGGACTCCGTAAACGAGGAGATCGAGAAGCTCCGCAAGAGAAACGGCAGAGAGGTTTCCGTTGAGGACAGAGCGGTAGTTGAGGGAGACAGCGCGGTCATTGATTTCGAGGGTTTCCTGGACGGCGTTCCTTTCGAGGGCGGCAAGGGCGAGAAATTCCCGCTTGAGATAGGCAGCCACACCTTTATCCCCGGCTTTGAGGAGCAGGTTATCGGCAAGAATATCGGCGAGGAGTTCGACGTAAACGTGACCTTCCCCGAGGATTATCCCTCCGATAACCTTAAGGGCAAGCCCGCGGTATTCAAGTGCAAGCTGCACGAGATCAGAGGCAAGGAGCTCCCCGAGCTCAACGACGATTTCGCTAAGGATGTCGACGACGAGGCGGATACTCTTGACGAGCTTAAGGCTAAGATCAAGGAGAACCTGGAGAAAAAGGCGGTCGAGGAGGCTGACAACAGCTTTGACAGCAATCTCGTAGACCTGCTGGTGGAGAAGATGAACGCGGAGGTTCCTCAGGTAATGTACGAGCGCCGCATTGACGATATCGTCCGCGAGTGGACTGCGAGAAACCGCATTTCCGTTGAGGATTACATCAAGTACACGGGCGTTCAGCTCGATCAGTTCCGCGGCAGCTTTGCCGAGGTAGCAAAGAAGCAGGTAGATCTGCGCCTTTGCCTGGAGAAGATCGCCGAGCTTGAAAACGTAGAGGTTACCGACGAGGATGTAACCAAGGAGTACAGCGACCTTGCAGAGCAGTACAAGATGGAGGTCGACAGGGTCAAGCAGGCTATTCCAGAGTCCGCTATCAGAAGCGATCTCAGAATTGAAAAGGCACTGGATATCGTAAAGGACAGCGCTAAGGTGGAAGAGGTTACGGAGTAATCCTCATCAGCACCTACCGCGCGCACCGCGGCGATCACCCGAAACACACCGCGCACTCGGGCTGCACCGTTGGGGATCACCCCGCGCGGTGCGGTCACAATGTGCGCGGATTTTGGTTAAGAGCGCGTTACGACAAATTTCGGCAGTTCCGCTGAAGCGGAGAAAGGAGCTATAATGGCTTATATTCCTTACGTTGTAGAACAGAGCAGTCATGGGGAGCGTTCCTATGATATTTTCTCCCGTCTGCTCAATGACAGGATCATACTTTTGCATGACGAGGTAAATTCCGCGACCGCGAGCGTTGTTGTGGCGCAGCTTCTGTATCTCGAGGGGCAGGATCCCGACAAGGATATCTCCCTCTACATCAACAGCCCCGGCGGTTCCGTTTCCGACGGAATGGCTATATATGATACCATGCAGTATATCAAGTGCGATGTTTCCACCATCTGCATGGGTATGGCGGCTTCCATGGGAGCGTTCCTGCTCTCGGCGGGAGCTAAGGGAAAGAGGATCGCGCTTGCCAACAGCGAGATAATGATCCATCAGCCGCTTATTTCGGGCGGTGGTATCTCGGGTCAGGTAACGGATATACAGATACGCTCCAATTATCTGCAAAGGACTAAGGAGCGCCTTAACCGTATCTTAAGTCAGAACACGGGCAAGGATTACGAGACTATCTGCCGCGATACCGAGAGGGATAATTTTATGACAGCCGACGAGGCTCTGGAGTACGGTCTTATTGACAAGGTATACAGCAGCCGAAGCGATATAGAGAAGTAAGCGGGGGAATATTATGGTTTGCTCCTTTTGCGGAAAACATGAGGGAATGGTCAGCCGTATGCTTTACGGTATCAACGGCGAATCCGCTGTGATTTGCAGCGAGTGTATCGTTACCTCCTACAATATGCTGGTGGAAAGCGGAGATATACGCGGCGGAACGCTGCGCAAAAGCCGTTTCGAACCGCAGGACGACGGTTATATGTCCGAAGCGGACGAGCTGATGAAGCCCGAGGAGATCAAGGCTTATCTTGACGAATATATTATCGGTCAGGAGGAGGCTAAGAAGATACTCTCGGTTTCCGTCTACAACCACTACAAGCGCACCTTCCTCAACGATGAGGAAATAGACGATGTGGAGCTTCAGAAGTCCAACGTGCTGCTGCTGGGACCTACCGGCGTAGGTAAAACGGCGCTTGCGCAGACCCTTGCGAAGCTGCTCAATGTCCCTTTTGCGATAGCGGACGCTACCACGATAACCCAGGCGGGCTATGTCGGCGAGGACGTTGAAAATGTGCTGTTGCGCCTTATTCAGGCGGCGGATTACGATATTGAGGCTGCCGAGCGCGGAATAATCTATATCGACGAGATCGATAAGATATCACGCCGCAGCGAGAACACCTCGATTACCCGCGACGTTAGCGGCGAGGGAGTTCAGCAGGCGCTGCTGAAGATTGTTGAGGGAACTATCTCGAACGTTCCCCCGCAGGGCGGCAGAAAGCACCCTCACCAGGAATTTATACAGATAAATACAAAGAATATCCTGTTCATATGCGGCGGCGCGTTCGACGGACTGGAGAAGATGATATCTAACCGTGTTTCCGCCTCCGTAATGGGCTTTGGCGCGGACGTGAAGTCGGGCAGCGACAAGGAAAGCTCCAAAATGCTCAAGCTGGTGACACAGCAGGATCTTGTGAAATACGGTATCATTCCCGAGCTTATCGGGCGTCTGCCGGTCATCGCGGCGATGGATTCTCTCGACGAGGACGCGCTGATGAGGATACTCGGTGAACCCAAGAACGCGCTTATAAAGCAGTATAAGACGTTGTTCAAGGCGGATGGCATAGATCTTGAGTTCACTCCCGAGGCAATGCGGGCGATCGCAAAGAAGTCCATTGAGCGCAAAACGGGCGCGCGCGGTTTGAGGTCTATCATGGAGAATACTCTGCGTGATATAATGTTCACAGCCCCCAGCGACCCGAGCATAAGCAAGGTGACCATCACCGAAGAGCTTGTGAACGCTATGGATGACCAGAGCGAGAGCTCCGACAGGACGGTTCAGCCCGTTATCGAGCGTGGCGGCGACAAGCTGAAAAACGCTAAGCCCTCCAAAAAGCAGACAAAGAAAATCGGTTAGAGGTAAGAGGTTGAGAGATTGGAAGTAAGAGGTAAGAACGCTGTTCTTGCTTCTTACCTCTCGCTGTCTTACCTCTTTTTGGAAGGAGTTTTTATGGGACAGGTTTACAGAAAGCAGCGGATAGAGGGAGTTACGATTCCCGCGATAATCAGGAACGGGCAGTATTTCTGGCATAATATGGCGGTCTATGAGGACGGGGTTGTGAGCTGCTGGGACAAGGTTGATCTGTCCGACGTTCCGCAGAAGCTGGCGAGCGGCAAATTGTCAGTGGGTGTTCCGAACAACGAATGGCTCAGTGTTTTTCATTGCTGTTCTCTTAAAATTGAGGACGCAAAGTGGAATTTTGACAGTAAAAGCTACTATAAATTCATTAAGGAGACTGTGAAAAAGCTCAACCCCGAGATGGCAAACATCTATAAGACCACCGACCGCGAAAAGGCTAAGTGGAACAAGCACAGGGTAGGCTTTACCGCTGACCCTACGCCCTTTAAGCTGGCGGGAGGTTTGGGTTACAGAATGTTGAACGGCAACAAGATGAATATTTTCCTGCGGGAGAGCGGGAAAATCACGCTGACTATGCTGTCCTGTTACGAGGACGGGACTCTTTCGGTGGACGGTCTTGGCGAGGAATACCTGACAATGGAGGATATCGAAAGACTTTTTGCGGAGAGAACTCTTTGCGCCGCGCCCGTAAGCGGCGAGACCGTGACGCTTGGAGCACTCGGCACGGCAAAGGTCACTGCCGACCCCAATCTCGCCGTTTCCGACAAGGACAAGCTGGAGGAGATACGAAATAATTTGCTGCTGGCGCAGAACAAGCCCGACGCTCTTGATCTTGCCCGCGAAGCGTATTTTGCATACCTTGTCGATCCCTGCGATTTTTACAGGGAAAGGCTGCGCGAGGCTTACGAGGCAGTTCCCGAGCACCAGCGCTGCTATCTCGGCGATATGGATACGCGGGATACGGACTACATACGGATTATTTATACCGATGAAAAAAGGGAAGTATAGGAGAGCGCAATGGGTGCATTTGATAAGATATACGAACAAGTGCGGAAGATACCGCGCGGCAAGGTCGCTACCTACGGGCAGATAGCGCTTCTGGCGGGAAATTCGCGGTGGGCGAGGGTAGTGGGGTACGCGCTGCATTCCAATCCCGATCCCGACGGGATACCCTGCTACCGCGTGGTAAACAGGCTGGGGGAGCTTGCTCCCGCCTTTGCTTTCGGCGGGGCGGAGGTGCAGGCGGAGCTTCTTAAAGCCGACGGGATAGAAGTAACGGACGGCAGAGTAGACTTGGAAAAGTACCTGTGGAACGGGCTGTAATGGAGCAGAAAATGAAAGAAAAAGTAATAAAGGCAAATACTGCCAAAAGATATTCCCTCGGCGAGGAGATATTCAATTCCGTGACCCACGGCGTGGGAAGCCTGCTCTCGATAGCGGGAACGGCGGTGCTGATAGTTCTGGCGGCGATATACTCCGACGCGTGGGGAGTGGTGAGCTCAGCGGTGTACGGCGGGTCGCTTATAATCCTATACACCATGTCCACGCTTTATCACGCTATTACAAATCCCCGCGCGAAAACGTTTTTCCGCATAATGGATCATAATACCATCTTTTTCCTTATCGCGGGAACCTACACCCCGATAACGCTGGTAGCGCTGCGCGGAGCGCTCGGCTGGGTGCTGTTCGGCGTGGTCTGGGGCGCGGCGGCGCTGGGTATAGTGCTCAATTCGATAGACTTGGAGCGCTTCAGAAAGCCATCAGTGGTGTGCTATATAGCTATGGGGTGGGTAATAATTTTTGCCGTAAAGCCAATGATAGAGAGCGTTACGCCGCTGTCGCTGTGGTTCCTGCTGATAGGCGGGCTGTTCTACACAGTGGGAATAATCTTCTATGCCATCAAAAGCAAGAAGTATTTCCACTCGGTCTGGCATATTTTCACCGTTGCGGGCAGCGTTTTCCACTATTTCTCGATACTTCTTATGATATTGAGCGATAGGTCATGAGCCTTTTTGAGGAATATCTTAAAAAAATGTAAATTGTCTTGATTTAATTATTGAAATATGGTATAATTAGTATATGTGTATTAAACGAAAGGAACGGACACTCTATTATGCAGGGACAACATTTTATTTCACAGCTTTCGGAGGAAATATCTAAGGTAATAAAGGGCAAGGAAGAAGCCATTTTGATGATACTGACCGTACTTCTCGCACAGGGTCATGTGCTGATAGAGGACGTGCCAGGCGTGGGAAAGACCACTCTCGCCATGGCGCTTGGAAAGGCTACGGGTCTCGGATTCCGGCGCGCGCAGTTTACGCCGGACGTTATGGCTTCGGATATAACGGGCTTCACCATGTTCAACAAGGAGGAAAACCGCTTTGAATACCGCTCGGGGCTGGTAATGACAAATATCCTGCTGGCGGACGAGATAAACCGTACCTCCCCGAAAACGCAGTCCGCGCTTCTGGAGGCTATGGAGGAAAAGCGCGTGACCGTGGACGGCGCGGTACATAAGCTGCCCGAGCCCTTTATGGTTATCGCCACGCAGAACTCACAGGGCTATGTGGGAACTTTCCCGCTGCCCGAGGCGCAGTTGGACAGATTTATGGCGAAGATCAGCATGGGTTACCCCTCGGTCGCGGAGGAGGCAATGATGATGATGGAGCGCCTTGGGGAGAACCCTGTGAACGACGTGGAGAATATAATGTCCGCGGAGCAGCTTCAGCAGTGCATTGACGAGGTGCGGGAGGTGGAGTTTGCCTCCAGCCTTTGCAGGTACGTCGCGGAGCTTTCCGCCGCTACACGCCGCCACTCCGCCGTGGAGCTCGGGGTCAGCCCCCGCGCGTCGCTGGCTATAATGAACGCGGGGCGCGCCTACGCCTATATCAACGGCAGGGATCACGTTGTTCCCGAGGATATAGTAAGGCTTCTTATGCCCGTTTTCGCACACAGGATAGTGTTAAAGCAGGAAACGCGCCTTAGCCGCTTCAATATACGCTCGGTTCTGGAGGATATAGTATCATCGGTAACTCCGCCCGTCAGAAGCAAGAGGTAGACCGAATGCGCAGAAACAGAGTGATTTATGTTCTGGCGGTGATCGGGTGCTTGATCTTCTCGGCGGTGTACCGCAGCAGGCTTTCGGCGGTACTGCTGGCGGCGGTGATAGGTTATCCCGTGCTGGCGCTGCTGATTACCGCCGCGGAGCTCCTGTTCATTAAAGCGGAGTTTACGGAGGAACGGGCGATATACGAAAAAAACGTCCCCTTCGACCTGTGGATAAAGCTGAATAACCGCTTTATTTTCGCCTACGCACCCGCGGAGCTGCTTTGCGTGTTCCCCGACAGAGATACGGGGATATTTTCGGTAAGGCATATCTACGCGTCGGTCGCGCCGCTGGGAAAGTGCATGATATCGGTGAACTGTCTGCACAAATACCGCGGCAGCTACACGGCGGAAATACAGAAGCTCTCGGTGTACGACCCGCTGCGCATTATCAGGCTTACCAAAAAAGCCAAGGCGGAAATGCAGCAGATATTTCTCCCGCGGAAGATAGGTCTGGGCGATTTGACGGTGGTATCGGAGAATGATCGCAGCAGCGCTCCCACGCGGCTTCTGGCGGGGGATAAGGAGGATTTCTCTCATGTAAGGGAATATCGCTTGGGGGATATGATACAGCTTGTTCACTGGAAGCTCACCGCAAAGCAGGACGAGCTGATGATAAAGCAGTTTGACGAGATAACGGACAAGCGCGCGGCGGTGCTGTGCGATTACAGCTTTGAGGGTAACGAAACGGGGCTTCTGCTCCGTGCGGACGGCATTATCGAGACCGCTATCGCCTTTGCTCTTTCGGCGGTGGAGTCGGGGGTAAAGGTCAGGGTGGATTTCGGAACGCTCGACCGCGGCTTTGTAAGCGACATAGGCGACAGGACGAGCTTTGACAGGTTCTATCGGCTGATGGCGGTATTGCCCGCGAGAGTAGACGTGGCGGAATTCGGCAGCCTTATCGACAATGTGGACAGGAACAATACCTCGGTCATTTTTCTTGTAACGGGACGGCTCACCGAGGCGCTGATATGCCGCGCGGATATTTTGGCGGAGACCTTTTCTGGAATGGTGGTTCTCGCGTTTGTCAATATCGGCGGCAGCGAGCTGGAGACAGCCGCGGAGGGCAGGGGATTTGTATTTCTCAATATCCGCGGAGACGATGAGAATGGACTGAGCAGCGCTATCGAGAGCGTGTTTACGGGAAATTGACGTCACTATACCGACTATTATGCTGTTAAGTTAGGTGGACTGGAATTAAATGATTTAAAAGAATTTCAAAATTCCCGCAAGCACTCTCCGTTCCGCTTACGCTTCACTTCAAGCGATTGCGGGAACCGGTCAGAATTTTCTGCGAAAATTCTGACACTTTTTGAAATTCCGACGCGTCAACATTGTGTTGCGATAATATTTTATACAAATTGATTGCCCGACAAGTGTCGGGCAATATTTAATATAATTTCGGCAGCTTATCTAGCGTTATCGCGCAGGGGCTGTTGTAAATGCTTCGCAGCGTTTCCTTATCGGTGTACTGCTCCGAGGTCACGAATCCGCCCGACCACGCCATGTAGCTCGCCCAACCTATCCCTTCCTCAATGATAGCGTCGATGGAGGGCAGCGTGCCGGTTTCCCCGATAAGGGCGATCTTAGGCTCGGCGGTTATTTTGATAAGCTCGCGGTACATTTCGGCGCGGCTTGTGTGGGAGTGCTCGGGCGGATACATATCGCGGGAGATAATGTCCACAATATCGTCGCCCGGGTAGCATTCGGGCATCTGGGAGTTCCATACCCAGATAAGGTTGTTGAGCCCGTGAATGTTCGTGTAGCGCTCATACATAATGCGAAAGAGCTTTTTTACGGTTTCCGCGCCCTTTGCTCCCCACCAGAACCAGTCGCCGTCGCCCTCGTGAAAGGGTCGCCACAGAATGGGTATCTCCCTGTCGCGGAACGGACGCAAAAGTCCCGCCATCGTATCCATATCGGACAGCAGCGCCCTGTTTTCGGGAGTTCCCTCAATGACCGCCCTTGAAGCGTCGAAATCGGTGAACCTGCTGAAAAAAGACTTGGAGCGCCCCCCAATCGGCGAGAACCAGTGCCAAGTAAAGGTGATAAGCCCGCCGAGCTCCGCCCACTCCCAGGCCCTTTTGAGCGTGCCGTAGTTGGCGGCGACCTCCGTCATACATTCCTCGTCGGTGTCGGAATAGTTGATGTTGGGGGAGTAGGAGAGCAGCTCAAAGCCCAGCAGAGCGGGCATTTTACCCGTTACGCTTTTTATGTAGCGGAGCTCCTCCTGCGCCATGGTCTGGGTGTGCTGACCCGTGATAACTACCTTAAAGGTAATGTCCGAAAGGTATTTCAGAACATTTTTTACGTATTCCGAGGCGTTTTTGTTGCAGGGAATATAAATCTTGTCGCTCATATTTTTCTCCTTCAGTCCATGCGCTCAAAAGGCTTGTCGGTGAGCATTTTTATCAGCGGGATAAGCATTCCTCCCACCGAGTTGCCGAGTATCGCCGCGGGCAGATATATGTAGGCGTCCGCTATGCGGTTCGTGAGGAACAGATAGAACATATCCGCTATGCAGTGGTTGAATCCGCAGATTATAAATACCACTATGCAGATCATGGTGCCGACCACCTTTTCGGTGTGACCGCCCTCCGCGCGGGATATGCGCGCGTTTTCCACCGCCAGGAACATCAGCATGCCGCAGAATACCGCCAGTATGAACATACTGGGAACGCTGTCTCCGAGCTTAGTCTCAACGCTTGCCGCCGCCTTTTCCCGCAGCGCGGGAGCTATTCTCGTAAAATTCAAAAGAAACGCGTCGATAAAGGTACCGAATGCGTTCCCCAAAAGAGTGAACAGACATTCCAGCAAGTAATTCGGCTTGCGCAGCGGGACATAGCCCACCTTTCCCGTGAACAGCCCAAATCCGAACTGAATAATCGCGAACAGCCCCAGCGAGAACAGCACCGCGCCTATGTACCTGTTATCGCAGGAAAGGCTGACGCAGCCGCCTATTCCTATCATCATTCCCGCGAGAACTCCCAGTGAAAACTGGGAAAGTATTTTTTTGAAAATTGCTTTGTTTTCCATATTAGTTATCCTTTTCGCTTAGTTTATTCATTATATCATACCCGTCAAAAAAAAACAAGCCGTTGACTTGAAAAAAATACTGAAATATGCTATAATATTTCTTGAGTATGTGCGCGGCGTATTGTTCAAAGTGACCAGTCGTTCCGCGCGGCGTTACTTGGGCAAAAAATCATCATGGGGGTACTAAATGGATATCAATCAGATGCTCGCAAAGGAATTTAACCTGCGAAAGGAGCAGGTAGACAATACGGTCGCGCTTATCGATGATGATAAGACTATCCCGTTCATCGCAAGATACAGAAAGGAGCAGACGGGCTCGCTTGACGATACGGTGCTGCGCGAGCTGTCGGACAGGCTTACATATCTTCGCAATCTCGAAAAGAGAAAGGAGGAGATAGTTTCCTCCATCACGGAGCAGGAGAAAATGACCGACGAGCTGGCAAAGGCGATAGAGAACGCGGTAACGCTGGTCGAGGTGGAGGACATCTACCGCCCGTTCAAGCCGAAGCGCAAGACCAGAGCCTCCGTGGCACGCGAAAAGGGTCTGGAGCCTCTGGCGCAGCTTTTGACGGAGCAGCGCCGCGAGACCGTTCCCGAAAAAGAGGCGGAGGGCTATATAAACGAGAGCGTTTCTACCACTGAGGATGCTTTGCAGGGCGCGATGGATATAATCGCGGAGGACATCTCGGACAACGCGGAGTTCCGCAAGAAGCTCAGAGAGCTGTTTTTCGCGCAGGGAGTGATAACCTCCAAAGCCGCCGCGGAGGATTCCGACGAGGTGTATAAAAACTATTTTGAGTTCTCCGAGCCCGTCAAGAAGATCGCGGGACACAGGATACTCGCCCTTGACAGGGGAGAGAAGGAGGACGCGCTGAAGGTTGCCGTGGAGCTGCCCGAGGGTGCGGGCGAGAGCCTTTGCGTGCGGGAGTTCGTGAAGAACGACAGCGCCTGCGGAGCGCTGGTAAAGACCGCTTGTGAGGATAGCTGCAAGCGTCTGGTTTTCCCGTCGATAGAAAGGGAGGTCAGAGCGGAGCTTTCCGCCGACGCGCAGGAGGGCGCCATAAAGGTGTTCGCGTCAAATCTGCGGCAGCTCATTATGGCCCCGCCCGTTAAAAATACCGTAACGCTGGGGCTTGACCCGGGATATGCCCACGGCTGCAAGTGCGCGGTGGTGGATTCCACGGGAAAGGTGCTGGACACGGCGATAGTTTACCTTACACCGCCCAGAAGGGAAACGGAAAAATCCAAGCGTATCATCGGCGATATGATACAGAAGCACCATGTTTCCACCATCGCCATAGGCAACGGAACGGCTTCCCGCGAAACGGAGCAGTTCACCGCGGAGCTTATCAAGACTATTCCCGAAAAGGTGTCGTATATGGTGGTATCGGAAGCGGGAGCTTCGGTTTATTCCGCGTCCAAGCTGGCAGCGGAGGAGTTCCCCGACTACGACGTGTCGCTTCGCTCCGCGGTGTCTATCGCGCGCAGGCTGCAAGATCCGCTGGCGGAGCTGGTTAAGATCGACCCAAAGGCGATAGGAGTGGGGCAGTATCAGCACGATATGCCCAAGGCGCGTATGGACGAGGCTCTGAAAGGCGTTGTGGAGGACTGCGTGAACTCGGTGGGAGTCGATCTGAACACCGCGTCCTACTCGCTGCTGTCCTATATCTCGGGAATAAACGCGGCGGTGGCGAAGAATATCGTTGCGTATCGTGAGGAAAACGGAGCGTTCTCCGACAGAAAGCAGCTTTTAAAGGTGAAAAAGCTCGGCGCTAAGGCTTACGAGCAGTGTGCGGGATTTCTCCGCGTTTCGGGAGGAAAAAATCCGCTGGACAACACGGGAATACACCCCGAATCCTACGAAGCCGCGAAAACGCTTATAGAAAGGTGTGGCATAGAGCCCGACGAGCTTGGCAGCGCCGAAAAGGTGCGCGAAAAAGTCGGCAGGGTAGGGCTGAAAAATATTTCCGCGGAAACGGGCGCGGGGCTGCCCACGCTGACGGATATAGTAAAGGAGCTTGAAAAGCCGGGTCGCGACCCGCGCGACGAGCTGCCGCCGCCACTTATGAGAAGCGGCGATATCATGGAGATAAAAGACCTCAAGCAGGGCATGGAACTTGTGGGTACGGTGCGGAATATCGTGGATTTCGGCGCGTTTGTCGATATAGGAGTACACGAGGACGGACTGGTGCATATCTCCCGTATTAGCGAAAAATTCATAAAGCACCCGCTCGACGTGGTAAAGGTCGGCGATGTGGTAAAGGTTTGGGTGCTTGATGTGGACGTAAAGCGCGGGCGTATTTCGTTGACTATGAGGAAGAAAGACGTCGGCACGGTTTAGAATGATCGGAGCGTCACAAAAGAAAGTCGACAAACCTATTGACATTGTTGAATAGAAGTGTTATAATATACAAAGCAAGCTTGAGCGCTGAGCAAAAGCAACGCAAGCAGAGAGCAACGTTTTGCGCAAAAATTACTTGTTCGGCGCGGTGCGAAAAATTTCTAAAATCACGGTGAAAATTTTTTTAAATCAGGAGGGCAATGCAATATGAATATTGAAGAGATCGTTAAGGGCGCACGGGAGACAATGAGCAAGGTCGATATTTCGGGTGTGAATTTTCTGGCAGTGCAGGTAAATCTGACAGGGGAGAACGGAGGAGTTTTTTATATTGAGATAAAGGACGGCAAGGTGAATGTCGAGCCTTATAATTACAATGACAGAAGCTGCGGCATCACGATCAGTCCCGATAATTTCGCGAAGCTGATCTCCGGCAAGCTTGACCCCGTTATGGCGTTTACCACGGGCAAGCTCAAGGTGGACGGCGACGTCGGAAAGGCTCTGGAGTTTTCCAAGCTGCTTAAATAAGTTTATCCCGCGGTTTGTTGTGACCGCGGGATATTTGCCGTTGACAAAGCAGGGAAAATATGTTATACTGAAGATATATTAAGTGAGATTTCCCGCGAGGGTCTGCGTAAACTTGGCAAGGTGGAATTTTCGCGGACTGAGCATGGGAAATCCTTTTCGGATAAGGAGCGGCATATGAGTATAACGCTGAATGAAAACGGAATGATCGCCGATGACGACAAGCTATATGAGAAGCTGGACAAGTGGCATGACGGCGAAGACTACGATAAGATAGTGAGCGCGGTTCTGGATATACCGCAGGAAAATCGGAGCAACAAGCTGTGGTTCAGGCTTATCAGCGCGTATAACAATCTGAAGCAGTTCGACAAAGCCGATGAGGAGCTGCGTAAGATATTCCCGCGCTGTGAGGCTCCCGTTGATCGGGCGCGCTGGCATTATATGAACGGGTATATATTTGATATCAACCGCAGGGAGCTTGCGGCTATGCATTGCTATGAGGACGCTCTGGAGGCCGATCCCGACGATACCGCCGGGCTTGATCTTGAAAAAAATATCGAGGACTGCCGCAGGTATATCGAAAAGGACTTGAAAAATCTGCGGGAGCTTTCCGAAAAGATCACGAAAGATATCAAAAAGCGCTATGCGCAGATGCCATGGTCGGAGAAGTACGAGCTTAACGACGAGGAATTTACATTGCAGCTTGGATTTCTACCCGCAATACGGAAAATTCCCGGGCATGAGCACGGACCCGGCTTCAAGGAGTATTTTATAAAATACAAGGGGGAGCAGAAGGAGCAGGCAAAGGCG
>CAMWLH010000022.1 GCA_947175045.1 uncultured Clostridia bacterium
GGTATCGTCAGCACAAGGCGCACCGTTTCCTCTCTGATGGCGGCAATCATCTCATCAAACATCGCAAAGCCCTCAAAGCGGTATTCCTCAACGGGATTTCTCTGCGCGTAGCTTCTGAGGTACATACCCGATTTGAGCGAATCCATGGCGTCAATGTGATCCTCCCAGTGCCTGTCGACCGTCTTTAACAGGCACACGCGCTCCACCTCGCGCATTGCGGGAGAGCCCATATCCTGCTCGCGCACCTTGTAGATCATCTCAGCGCGCCCCTTGATAAAGTCCACAACGTCCTCTTTGGTTATCTCGTTGAGTTCCTCCGCGGTATAGCGCAGGTCGGTGTCCATAACGAAAAGGTTGAGGTAATGCGCGCGCAGACCGTCCAGATTCCAGTTGTCCGCCGCCGCGTCAGAGCAGTACATACTTACCGTTTCCTCGATATTCTGCATCATCATGTTCTGAATGTTCGCGCTGATATCCTCACCGTCGAGCACCTTGGTACGCTGCGAGTAAATGGTGGTGCGCTGCTGCGACATTACGTCGTCGAAATCCAGAACGTTCTTGCGGATAGCGAAGTTGCGGCTTTCTATCTTCTTCTGCGCGGATTCTATCGTTCCCGAAAGGAAAGGCGCTTCGATAGGCATATTCTCGTCAAAATTCATGGTTTCCATGAAGCGCTGTACCCTGTCGCCGCCGAACAATCTCATAAGATCGTCCTCTAGGGAGATATAGAAACGGCTCTCTCCGGGGTCGCCCTGACGTCCCGAACGTCCGCGGAGCTGATTGTCGATACGGCGGCTCTCATGACGCTCCGTACCGATAATGAACAGTCCGCCCGCCTCGCGCACTTCGTCCGCTTCGGGCTTTATCTTCTCCTCGTATTTCCTGTTCAGCTCCTGATATTTATTGCGCGCCTCAATGATAGCCTCGTCATCGGTATCCGCAAAGCCGGTAGCCTCCTGAATAACGCTCTCCTCGTAGCCCAGCTTCTTCATTTCGGCAATAGCCATATACTCCGCGTTACCGCCCAGCTTGATATCCGTACCGCGCCCCGCCATATTGGTCGCGATGGTAACGGCGTTCTTCTTGCCCGCCTGCGCGACGATCTCCGCCTCGCGCTCGTGATTCTTCGCGTTGAGCACCTCGTGCTTTATCCCGCGCGCTTTAAGCAGCTTGGAGAGCTGCTCCGACTTTTCAATGGTGACGGTACCCACAAGCACGGGCTGACCCTTCTTGTGGCACTCCTCCACCTGGTCGCAGACCGCCTTCAGCTTGCCGCGCATATTCTTGTAGACCTGATCCTGGTTATCCTTGCGGATAACGGGCTTGTTTGTGGGAATTTCGATAATGTCAAGGGAGTATATCTGACGAAACTCGTCCTCCTCGGTCATTGCGGTACCCGTCATACCCGACAGCTTCTGATACAAACGGAAGAAATTCTGGAACGTTATGGTAGCAAGGGTCTTGCTCTCGCGGTTTACCTTAACGCCCTCCTTAGCCTCGATAGCCTGGTGCAGACCCTCGTTGTAGCGCCGTCCGAACATCAGACGTCCCGTGCTCTCATCGACAATGATTATTTCTCCGTCCTTGATAACATAGTCAACGTCCAGTTTCATGATGCCGTTTGCGCGGATAGCCTGATTTATGTGGTGCAGCAGCGTAATATTGTCGGGATCCATGAGGTTTTCCACGCCGAAATAATTCTCCGCCTTAGCCACGCCGCTCGGAAGAAGGTTACAGGTCTTAGCTTTTTCGTCTATGATATAGTCGCCCTCCAGGGTATCCTCATAGTCCTCCTTGGAATCCAGCTCCACCACCTTGTTCATGGTGAGCGTTTTGGCAAACTTGTCCGCCTTTGCGTAAAGATCGGTGGATTTCTCACCGCGTCCCGAAATAATAAGCGGAGTCCTCGCCTCGTCTATGAGAATGGAGTCCACCTCGTCCACAATGGCAAAATTGGGCGCGCGCTGAACCTTGTCCTTTTTGTACATACACATATTATCGCGCAGGTAATCGAAGCCCAGTTCGTTGTTGGTAGCGTAGGTTATGTCGCAGGCGTATGCCGCGCGGCGCTGATCGTTGTCCATATCATGGATAATAAGTCCCACCGTAAGCCCGAGGAAGCGGTGAACCTTTGCCATAAGCTCACTGTCGCGCTTTGCAAGATAGTCGTTTACCGTTACGATATGAACGCCCTTGCCGGTCAGCGCGTTGAGATAGGAGGGCAGGCTCGCGACAAAGGTTTTGCCCTCGCCCGTTCTCATCTCGGCTATACGCCCCTGGTGAAGCACGATACCGCCTATGATCTGCACGGGATAATGGCGTATGCCTATAACTCTGTCCGAGGCTTCGCGGCACACCGCAAACGCGTCGGGCAGGATATCGTCCAGCGTTTCACCCGCCGCCAGTCTGTCCTTAAGGATACCCGTCTGCTGCTTGAGCTCCGCGTCAGACATAGCCTTGTATTTATCTTCAAGGTCGAGCACCGCCTTTTTGATCGGTTCGATACGTTTCAGTTCTCTTGACGAATAAGTTCCGAAAATTGATTTTATAATACCCATTGGATATATTTCCCTTTCTTTTAACTGTGACATTCTATGTTACATAAATATTCAACTTATATTATACATCAAAATCTCTTCTTTGTCAACAGTGATTTGCGGTTTTAATAGGGTGATTTTGAAAAAAAGATATTGAAGCGGGGCATATGCTATTGAAATCCGTTAAGTTTTATGATATAATAAAATAAACGGCAAATTTATACAAATTGATCTGTAAAGGTCTGAGATAATATGAAAAACAAGAATTTTCTGCAAAGCGTGCGGTGCGCTGTGCGGGGCATTAAAAGCGGATTTCTCGCGGAACGCAATTTCAAAATATACGTTTGTATAGCGTTGGTTTTTCTGGCGCTTAACATAATTACCTCCTCGGGGCTGTACGATTATATAATCCTGCTCGCCCTCACCTGCGGGGTGTTTTCGGCGGAATATATCAACACCGCCGCGGAACGGATATGCGACAGCCTGTGCTCCGAAAAAAACAAGGACGTCGGGTTTATCAAGGACGTAGCCGCGGGAGCGGTCCTGGTTATGGGAATAGCCTTTTTCGGAGCCGAGGGAGCCATACTCGTTTCAAATATAATATCATGATGATCCTTAAAATGTATATTACGATGGTTCCCGTGATACTCGCGGGAATATTAAATATGCTGTTTGTGAAAACCCCGCTGTATTCGCGCGCAAAGCGCCCCATTGACGGCGGGAAAACGCTCCGTGACGGAAAGCGGCTTTTTGGAGGCAACAAGACCTGGGCGGGCTTTTTCGGAATGACAGCGGCAAACGCGCTGACGCAGCTTCTATGGGGATCCGTTTGCCTTAATATGCCCGAAATGTGTCCCCTCTACACCCGCTTTGAAAATACCCCGCTGTTTAACCTCGCCGCGGGCGCGGCTACGGGCTTCGCCTATGTTCTGTTTGAGCTGCCGAACAGCTTTGTCAAGCGCAGGCTGGATATTCCCGAGGGGAAAACGGTCGGCGGGGTAAAGGGTCGCGTTTTCTTTATCGTCGACCAGGTGGATTCACTGTTCGGGGTGGCGGCGGTTTATGCGCTGCTGTTTCCCGTGTCCGTACGGCAGTATTTCTTGTATATCCTGTTGGGTGCGGTCACTCATATTGCGGTAAATTCTCTTTTATACGCGCTGAAAATACGGAAAAATCTGTGAGGGAAAAATGTTTATAGGAAAATATAACAGATCTGTAATTTTGACCTATATAGGGGTCGCTTTCGCGTTCGCGGGGATCGCTCTGACAATGTCGGAGCATATCGCGGCGGCTATGGTCTGCCTTATCGCTGCGGGGATATGCGACCTGTTCGACGGAGCGATAGCGCGGCGCTGCAAGCGCGACCAAACCGAAAAGGAATTTGGCGTGCAGATAGACTCACTGGCGGACACCGTGGGATTTCTCGCGCTGCCGACGGTGCTGGGGCTAAGGCTTATGGCGGACGTCGGCGCGGTGGGATACCCGATAATCCTCGGGTATATCCTCTGCGGCATAATACGGCTTGCGTGGTTCAACACATCTGCCGCAGCAGAGGGCACCCGGACACACTACGACGGGCTCCCCGTAACATATTCGGCGCTGATATTCCCGATATTATGGGCTGTGCTCGGCTTCTTTGAGAGAGCGCCCGCGGCGGTCATCTGGGCGGTATTTTACGCGCTTGCGGCCGTGATGTTTATTTTCAATGTGAAGATCCCCAAGCCGCGCGGGGCATGGTACGGAATATTCGGAGCGCTGGCGGTCGGGGTCGCGGCTCTGATAATATTAAGGGATATCGTATGAAAATCTACGACCGAGCCGCGGAAGAATACCGCGAGGAAAAGGAATACGGCGAAAAGAGCCTAAAATTCCTTTACGGCACGGTGTTCGGCAGAGTTTTGCTGAAAGTGTTTTTCTGCCGCGGCATTTACTCAAAAATAAACGGAGCGTTTATGAGAAGCCCGCTTTCCGTGCGGAGGATCAAGCCGTTTATACAAAAATACGGAATCTATATCAGAGGCTGCGAACGGACGGACTTCAGGAGCTTTGACGATTTTTTCACGCGCAAATACCCATTTACCGCCGACTGCACGCCGGACGAGCTTATAGCTCCTTGCTGCGGCAGGCTTTCGGTTTATCCCGTAAGCGACGAGCTTACTCTCAAAATAAAGGGCAGCCTTTACACCCTGCCCGAGCTTGTGGGGGAGCGATTCGACGTTTCGGAGTTCCGTGGGGGGATATGTCTTGTGTATCGTCTCGCAGTGGAGGATTGTCACAGGTATGTTTTCTGCGACGACGGGGAGGTGGTGCGCTCCGAGGAGATCAAGGGCGTTCTGCACACCGTTCGCCCCATCTCCGAAAAATATCGGGTGTTTTCCCATAATCACAGGGTCTGCACGCTGCTGCGCACAGAGCGCTTCGGCGATATTATTCAAACGGAGGTCGGCGCGCTTCAGATCGGGAGGATAACAAATCACGATATCACGCGGTTTTCCCGTATGGAGGAAAAGGGATTTTTCGGCTACGGCGGCTCAACGATAATCCAGTTGTTCAAAAGGGATATTATTTCGGTGGACGGGGATATACAGGGGCTCTCCGGGAGCGGAATTGAGGTGTCGGTGAAAACCGGCGACAGAATAGGTGAAAGGGTAAGAGAACAATGACTATCGGGGTACTTCTCGCTGACAATGAAAACTAAAAAAAGAGCACGCTCGCTTTTCTGAATGCGATAACGTTATTACAGGGGGAAAACCGATATGTTGATATCATCGGCGGAAAGCAACTCCGCAATGATGCGGAGGGACTTCTTGACCGCGAGGTAAAAAGCCGGTACCTTTGGTTTGACGGGCATTAGAGCGACGTTATCGAGACAATGGCAACAATTTGAAATTTCGACGCGCAGGCAAAATGCCGCATATTAAGGAGAAAACAATGCTGAAAAGACTTCATATTTATTTCAAGGAAATGTACCCGATTATCCCCCGCCTTCTGCTGGGGATAATAGTGTTCGGCGAGATATATTTTATCGTGCTGCTGAACAACGGCGTAACGGAATTCAACATAACCTGCCAGGAATTTATCGGCGGATTCACAGTGTTCAGTTTTCTGCTGTGGCTGAGGATAGCGGACGACTTCAAGGACTACGAGCTGGACTGCCGCCTGTTTTCAAGCAGACCACTGCCGTCGGGTCGGGTAAAAAAACGCGATCTCGCCGTATTTGTGTCGATACTTATCGCGGTGACGGTTGCGCTGAACGTCTTTTTCATGAATAACTTCTGGTTTTTCGTATTCCTGTATGTTTACGGAACGCTTATGTCGCTGTGGTTCTTCCACAAGAAAAAAATACAGAAAAGCCTTCCCCTGGCGCTGATAACGCACAACCCCGTGCAGATGATAATGAACATCTACATAATCTCATTTACCTGCATAAAATACGGTCTGGAAGCCTTTACGCTGACGAATTTTCTCGCGGCATGGACGCTTTACTTCCCCGCGCTTATATGGGAGGTCTCCCGCAAAATACGCGCTCCGAAGGACGAAACGGAATACGTCACCTATTCAAAGCTGTTCGGCTATAAAAAATCCACGGTGTTCGTGCTGGTGCTGACATGGGTGGATATTCTCACAAACGTGCTGCTCGTATGGAATTTAAACAAAATATCCATTGTTGCCCTGCTGCTGAACACAGGCTGGATGACGCTGAAATTCGCGCAGTTTATGAAAGACCCAACCCGCTTTAAAATAGTCGACAAGGTGGAGCGCTACACATATATCCAGGAATCCATGATGCTTGTCACAATAGTTTTGTATCTTATCATCGGAAAGGTCTGACGAAGTGATCACAGAAAAGAATTACAAAAACTGCGCGGTGGGCGCAAAGGCGGCTAATCTCTTTATAATGCGGGAACACGGCATTAACATACCGCCGTTTTTCTGCGCTTTCGGGGAAGATATCGGAGAGCTTGAAGCGTTCGCGGAGAACTTTTTCGGCGAGGGCGAGAGGGTCTCCGTGCGCTCCTCCGCCTCTGCCGAGGACGGAAAAAGCACGTCCTTCGCGGGGCAGTTCCGCACGGAGCTCGACCTTCCCATAAGCGGGATAAAGGCAGCGGCAGAGCGCGTGTGCGCCGTTCCGCAAACCGCGGGATTTGCGGAATACTGCAAAATAAACGACGTCGGCTCCGATAAGATAAGAGTATGCGCGATAGTGCAGAAAATGGTTCCCGCGGAGTTTTCGGGAGTGATATTCACCGCAAACCCTCAGGGGCTGCTGAACGAATCGGTTGTCGTGATCGGCAGGGGAACAGGCGATAATATCGTGGAGGACAAAGCCGATACCACCTCCTATTTTTTCAATAATTCTGACGGGCTGTATTACAGCGAGCAAAGCGGCGATTCTCCGCTTATACCCGAGGAAACGCTGAAAGAGCTGATCGGACAGGCTGGGAGGATCAAGGATATTTTCGGCGCGGAGAATGAATACGATATCGAGTTCGCGATAAAGGACGGTGAGATATTCATTTTGCAGGCGCGTCCCATAACCACGCTCGAGCGGGCGGAACTGCCCATCATACTCGACAACAGCAATATCGTGGAGAGCTACCCCGGGATAACCCTGCCGCTCACACAGAGCTTTATACGCGAAGCGTATTACCGCGTGTTCCGCTCCGTGCTGCTAAGGCTGACCCGCGAGCCGAAAACGGTCGGGGAGGCCGACGAAATACTGCGGAATATGGTGGACGCGGCGAACGGCAGGATATACTACCGCATAAGCAACTGGTATGACGTGATTTTATTCCTGCCGTTCAGCAAAAAGATCATTCCCGTATGGCAGGAAATGCTTGGGGTAAAGAACAAAAACGTGACCTCTCACCTCGCGAAAAAAATCGGGTTCGTTACCCATGCCAAGGTGACCCTTTCGTTTATCCGCCTTATCCTCGCCTGCCCTAGGCTGATGGAAAAGCTGGACGGGGAGTTTAAGGAAATGATAGCCCTGTTTAGGTCGGTCGATCTCAATAAGGCGAGCGGCGCCGAGATACTTGTTCACTACAAAAACGTGCTGGAAAGGGTCACGGAAAAATGGGATCTGACGCTTGTGAACGATATGTATTCCTTTATATTCACAGGGCTGCTCAAGTCACGGCTTAAGGCGAAAAAAATACCCGAAGCCGCCGCGGAGGCTAACCGCCTTATCTCCGGGCTTAACGGCATAGAGAGTATGAAGCCCGTGAACGAGCTGATAAAGATAGCGGAGCTTGCCGAGGAGAGCGGGGAGCTCCCGCGGCTGAAAAGGATAGAGAGCGCCGAGGACTACCGCGCCTATTCCAAAAGCGGGGGCGCGGCTGCGGTCAGGATCGCGGAATACATCGAGCTCTACGGCGACAGAAACGCCGAGGAGCTCAAGCTGGAAAGCAGGACGTTCCGCACCGACCCGCAGCTTCTTATAAGAAAGATAGTGCAGTATGCCGAGGGCGGCATTACCGCGGAAGAAAAACGGAACGGCGCTTCAAAGCCGCCGCGGGGGCTGTGCGGAGCATTCGCGAAAAGGGCGGCTGTGGGGATAAAGAACCGCGAAAAATCCCGCCTGAACCGCAGCAGACTTTACGGAATGATGCGTGCAATGATGCTGAAAATCGGCGGGGAACTTGCGGCGGCTAAACATATTTCCGAGCCGCGCGACATTTTCTATCTGGAATACGGCGAGATCGAGCGCTGCGTAAAAAGCGGCGGGAATATGCAGAGTCTTATCGCCGAGCGCCGAGCGCTGTACGGACGCTTTGAAAGGCTGCCTGCCTATTCGCGCCTTATATTCGCCGATAAGGTGTTCGATAAGGCTCCCAAAAACGTCGGCGGAATGACGGGCGGCAGCGCGGCGGATATTCTGGAGGGCACTCCCTGCTCGGGCGGAACGGCTCGCGGAGAGGTGCTGGTAGTGGATGATCCCTCCTCCTGCCCCGACGCCGCGGGGAAAATTCTGGTCGCGAAAATGACCGATCCCGGGTGGGTGTTCCTTATCGTTGGAGCGGCGGGAATAGTCGCGGAAAAGGGCTCGCTGCTCTCCCACACAGCCATCATTTCAAGGGAGCTCGGCAAGCCCGCCGTGGTCGGAGTTGAGGGCGCGGCGCGGCTGCTGAAAAACGGGGATATTGTGGAGATCGACGGTATAAAGGGTAAGATCACCGTAATCGGGAGGAGCAAACCATGAAAAGCATATGCGAATACCTTGAAGAGGACAGGGAAAAGTGGAGCGATCTCCCCTATATCACGGTAAAGAAAAACGGCAGCTTTGTTTCGCGCACCTTTGGCGAAACCATAGACGACGTGCAGGCGCTCGCGCGGGCGCTTATAAGCGAGGGCGTCAGCGGGAATGTTATGCTGTATTCCCGCAACAGCTACGAGTGGACTGTCGCAGACCTTGCGGTAATGGGGTATGTGGGAGTATGCGTACCGATAGACAGCGAGTGGACGGCTTTTGATATCTCCAACACGCTTTCGGTGATAGAAGTGAATACGATTTTGTATGAACGTGAAAAGCAAAGCGTTATCGACGGCGTTCGGGAGAAATATCCCGCAATACGCTGTCTGTGCACGGACAGCTTTCCCGAGCTTATGGAACGCGGGCGGGCAAGCGGCGTTGAGCTTACAGGCAAAAGAGATATGAGCAAGACCGCTATGATACTGTTCACCTCGGGGACAACCAACCGCCCCAAGGCGATACCGCTGACGCAGGCTAATCTGCTGCACAATTGGGACGCTCTTTTCGCGAGAACCCCGATGACCACCGCCGACAGCTCCTATATTTTCCTGCCGCTGAATCATGTTTACGCGGGGGTGGCGAACTTCCTCTACACCATAATTTCGGGAATGAGGATATATTTATGCTCCGACCGCGGGAAAATGCTCGAAGAAATGTTGGAGATACGCCCCACCATAGTCTGCACCGTGCCGCTTATTCTCAACAGAATTTACGCGGCGGCGGACGAGCGCGTTATGGAAATGCTGCGCGGTATCCGCTTTCTGTACTGCGGCGGCAGCTTTACCGATCCCGAAATAAAAAAATTTTTTATCGACAACGGCGTAAAGCTGCTGGAGGCATACGGCACCACCGAGACCTCCTCCGTGATAGCCCTGTCGAAGCCCGACGATGATAATACCGAGTGCAACGGGGTTATTCTTGACGGTCTGGACGTTCGGATAATTGACCCCGACGCCGACGGAGTGGGCGAGATAATAGTAGGCGGCGGCAGCGTTTCGGCGGGGTATATATCCCGCAGCGACAAATACAGCGAGTTTGACAGCAACGGCTTTTACCACACCGGCGACCTCGGGTATATCGACGGCGAACGGCGGCTTTTCCTGAAAGGCAGGAAGAAGCGAATGATAATCACGGCTAACGGTAAAAACGTTTATGTGGACGAGCTGGAAAAGCTCATTACGGAAAACCCCGCGGTGAAATCCGCCGCCGTTTTTGAGGAGGATTTCCACCCCGCCGCCCGCATATACACCGATCTCAGCGAAGCCGAAGCGCGCGGGTATATCGACAGGATCAATGAAAGCCTGCCGAAATTCAAAAGGATAAAAAATCTGTACGTCAAGTCGGAATCGCTCGGAGGACGTTTGAAATGAATCTTAAAGCGGTCGTTTTTAAATCGGACAACACAAAATGCGTGAGGGATTTTCTGGCGCTGCCGAAGCGGCTGTACTCCCCGAAAGAGCTTATGCAGAACGCGGCGGACGAAGCCGCGCTGCTTAACGGAACACATACCCTAAGCCATTACTTTACGGTGACCCCGATACTGGTCTACCGCGGAGAAAGGGCTGTGAGCCGCGCTGTCGTGACCCTCTACCCCAACGCCGCCTATATCGGATTTTTTGAGAGCGAAGACGACAGCGCTGCCGCAAGGCTGCTCTTTGACACCGCCGCCGAGGTCGCGCGGAGCAATTCGATGACCGAAATAACAGGTCCCGTTGACTGCTCGTTCTGGATAAAATACCGCTTGAAAACCGACAAGTTCGGCAGCCCCTACACGGGAGAGCCGTATAACAAAAGCTATTACGCCAAGCTATGGGAGGAAAGCGGGTTTACCGTCTGCCGGAAATATTCCTCAAACCATTATACCGTTGTTGAAAGCGACGAGGGCTGCGAAAAATACGCCGAAAGGCTCACCCGAAAGCTGGACACGGGCTATGAAATAAAAAGCCCCCTCCCGGAGGATTTTGACAAGACCCTGCGCGAGGTCTACTCGCTTATGATCGAACTTTACAGCGACTTCCCTACATACTCGAGGATAACCGAAAGCGAGTTTTGCGCCATGTTCGGCTATCTAAGATCAATTTTGAATTACAGCATGGTAAAAATGGCTTACTATGATAAAAAAGCAGTGGGATTTTTTATTTCCGTTCCGAACTACGGGAGCTGCGTTTACGGCAGGCTCTACCCGTGGAAGCTGCTGAAAATTCTCGCCGAAAAAAAGAAGCCGCGCTCCTATATTATGCTTTATATGGGAGTGGATCAGCAGCACCGCGGTCTTGGCAAAGCTCTGGCGGAAGCCGTCCGCAGGGAGCTTAAAGCGCAGCGCGTTCCGTCCGTGGGAGCTCTTATACGCAGCGGCAACTGCAATAAGGACTATATGGAGCAGCTAAGGGATTATGAATATGAGTATGTACTTTTAAATAAAAAGCTGTATCGCGAACAGTAAAAATGCCCCCGCCGATCTCGGCGGGGGCAGGCTTTAATTAGTCAGCTACATAAGGAATGAGCGCAATCTGTCTTGCTCTCTTGATAGCTACCGTAAGCTCTCTTTGATGATAAGCGCAGCAGCCCGTAACGCGGCGGGGAAGGATCTTCGCGCGCTCGGTCATGCACTTCTTGAGCTTAGCAATGTCTTTGTAATCAATAAATTCAACTCTGTCCGCGCAAAACTGGCATACCTTTTTTCTGGCACGCTTTACGGGACGAGCAGCTCTGTCAAACTTTTCAGCCATGATACTGAACCTCCTTATTAAGAAATTTTTTGCGACCCGCCCGCAAAAACTCCGCTTCGCTCCGTTTTCACAGGCTCTCGCAAAAAATTTCCTGCGTGGTCGAAGCGTTGCTCTATACGAGCGTCTTTACTTGTTCAGAATGGGTAATCGTCATCGGAATCCGCCGCCGAGAAATCGGACGCGGAAGCCTGCGGAGAACCCGCCTGCTGAGGCGGCTCGGGTGGCGGCGGCGCAGAATAGCCGTCGCTGTAAGCGCCCTGCTGCGATTTAGGCTCTCCTGTAAAAGACAGCCTGTCCGCGGATATTTCATACCATGTGGAGGGATTTCCGTTCTTATCGGTGTACTGTCTTGTGGTCATTTCGCCCTCCACAAGGATCATACGTCCCTTATGAAAGTACTTGGTCACGAACTCCGCCTGCTGACGCCATGCGACTACATTAAAAAAGTCGGATTTCCTTTCCTCTCCCTTGGTCTGAAAACGTCTGTCTACCGCGATACGGAACGAGCAAACGCTGACCCCCTGGGGAGTGGTCTTTAACTCAAGGTCGTTTACGATACGACCCATCATGATCACCTTATTGTACATGAAGTTTACCTCCTGTTATGTCACGCCGACCCACAGCTTTCACGACGGTATCGGATAAAGCCCTCGGCTTTATCAGTGCTTGCCTTCCTGAGCAAGAACTACAAGGAAACGCAGAACGCCGTCCGTAATGTTCAGCACGCGCTCCAGCTCCGCAGGGAAATCGGGCTGAGACTCGAAGTGGAAGAGCACATAGTAGCCCTCGGACTCATAGTTGATCTCGTATGCGCGCTTTCTCTTTCCCCATTCGTCAACGTCGGCAAGAGTGCCGTTCGCCTTGATAAGGTCAGTAAACTTGGCGGTAAGAGCCTTGATCTGCTCCTCGTCCTTTTTCAAAGAAAAAACAACGACTGCCTCATACTTTTCTGCTAATTTTGCCATTTTAAGCACCTCCTTATGGATATATATCCCGCGCTTACGCGCGAGAAAGGAATAAGGCTTTTTTGCCTTAACTACATAATTATAACAAATCCAACACGGATTGTCAAGGGGGTTGCAAAACTTTTTTCGCCGTTTCGCGACAGATGTCACAGTCTTTTTGGGAATTTTGGGTGAATATTGCGCCGTGCCGTGGCAATAATAGGGCTGAAGCGAAAAACGCTGTAATAAAAAGGAGGAAAAGGATATGAAAGTAGTGGTTGACAGAGACGGCTGCATAGGCTGCGGAGTTTGCGCGGAGGAATGTCCCGAGGTGTTTAGAATAGCGGACGACGGACTGTCGGAGGTGTGCGGTGAGGTCACCGCCGAAAACTCCGACAGCGTGTTATCGGCGGCAAAAAGCTGCCCCGTAGAGGTCATAAAGGTTGACTGACAGCTTCAAGATCATACAAAACTATCCGCGGACGGGTGCCGCGGATAGTTTTATATAGGATAAATGATAATTTATGCTAACACGCTAATAAATTTGTTAGATTTTTGTTACTGGTTTTATTTTTTATGTGAAAATAAATTTAATAGAATTTATA
>CAMWLH010000023.1 GCA_947175045.1 uncultured Clostridia bacterium
GTATCGTATCGGAGCTGTCGCTTATGTACAGCGCTCTGGCGAGCTGCGCGAACCTTTCGAGATTTTCGTCGTTCTCCTTTTCGAGCTTCCGTATCTCCTCGCGCTTGTCGAGAATTTCCAGTTCCTTGTCCTCTATCGATTTTTCCACCGCCGCGATTTGGGTCTCCATATCGGTGATCTCGTCCATTTTGGTTGTGATAAGCAGACCGTAGGTGGCTATCTCGTCGTTCACGCCGTCTATCTGCGCGGATATCGCGTTGATGGCTTCCGTGTTTTCGTTTATATCGCCCGTATAGCTGCTTATCTGAGCTTCTCTGTCCTTGTTGGCTTGGCGCTTTTGCTCTATTTCGGCTTCGAGAGCTGCAATGCTCGCGTCATAGTCCTTGGTCGCAGCGAAGGTGCGTATGCTCTGCATGACGGGAACTCCCATCACCAGTGAAGCCGCCAGAAGCGTACCCGCGATCTTTCCCGCGACGGCGGCGGTACGCCTGTTCAAAATTTCTTTAATCTTCCCCATATTTTTTCCTTTCATAATAATGCCGATCCTGTCGGATTTCCCCTTCCGACAGAACCACCTCGGAATTTATGCTATTTGATATAATTATACAATATTCCCGCCCGTCTGTCAAGAGGAAGATTTTGAAAATTTTATGAGAATTGATCTCGCTTTCGGAATGTCATACGTTGAGATAATCCGGGCTTCAAGCCGCTATATTCTCGGACTATACGCGGCTCTCGGCTTCGGGATAGCACAATACAGATCCTCGCCCATGCTCATTTTTCGGCATAGAAATTTTCGGCATTTGTTGTAATTTTCAAACATCCTCGCCGCTTTTTCCGTGTCGGAATACACCTTCCAGCAGCCGCAGAGCTTGTAATTCCTGCCGTTATTTTCAATAAATCCCAGAATATCCCGCGCGGGATAATCCAGAAACACCCCTATCTCATGCGGAAATCCCTCGCCCGTGCGCAGTCTCTCCGACAGCCTGTCAAGACATTCGCCGACCGTCATATCGTCCGTATAGCCGAATCGGCGCAGTATCTCCCTGCGCTCGGGAACGCTGATACATGCTTCGAGCCGTTTTTCATTGTAAAGCAGCATAAGGCAGCGCTCGCCCTCGGAAAGCACCCTGATCTTCAGACCCTTTTCGGCGGCGCGGCTGTTAAAAAGCCTTACATTTTCGTGTATCGCACACTCGCTTTTGCTTACCGAAACAAGACACGCGCATTTTATCCCCAGCAGGGACGGCGCGGTGTGCTCCGCCAGCTTGCGCTGAAACGCGCGTATTTCATAATCAGACATATTGTATAAACGGTGGAGCGCTCCGCCTCAGACTGTATAAAAAGTGTTGACGAGAATTAAATGATTTAAAAGAATTTCAAAATTTCCGCAAGCACGTTCCGCTCCGTTTAGCTTCGCTAAACTGCGCTTCACGCGATTGCGGAAACCGGTCATCGTTTGCGTACGCAAACTCGACCTTTTTGAAATTCCGATGCGTGGTCTTTTTGTGGCTATACTTTTTCTACAAGCTGCGGCGGGTGCTCCGCCTTATCCCCTTCCGTTCAGTAATTGCTCCGTGCCGCTGTCAAGCGCCTTTTTGAGCGCCGCGGCGCTGGCGTTGTGTATCCTCAGCACGGGTATATTTCCCCTTTCGGAGCGTCGGTTCACAACGCGCACCATCTTATGCGACACCGTATCCGTGAACACTACCATCAGATCGGGTGAGCCAAGCTGCTTCTCAAAATCGCTCGGCATCTGTGTAAACACTTTCGCCTTGCAGTTGTATTCGCGGCATATGTCCTTGTAGCGCGCCGCCATGCGGTCGTTCCCGCCAACTACCACTACGCTCATATTATTTCCTCTTTTCTGTCATATACTCCATTTGAAACGCTGTTAGTATTAACTAACCAAGTGCCGGAATCTTGCGTTTTTTAGACTGGTAAGCCATCGGGTTAGCTTTAGCTAACTTAATGATAGCATATTTTTTGCTTTTTGTCAAGGGAATTTACATAATTTTGGATTATTTTATATTACCTATCGCGGAAATGGAGTTTTTATACAAGCCGAGCGTTAGGAGCCCGCGGCTGTAACGCTTTTTCGCGCCGTATTTTCCCACAAAATGCTCCGCAGAGCTATATTTTGTAAAAGTGCTTGTAAAAAATGAGAAAATATGTTATAATAGCTGTATAATTCACAAAAGGAGAACGTTTATGTCAAAAAATTACGATTCCTATGAAAGCCCCTTCTGCACGCGCTACGCGAGCAGGGAGATGCAGTATATCTTTTCCGCGGACAAGAAATTCACCACCTGGCGCAGGCTGTGGGTGGCGCTGGCGCGCGGAGAAATGAAGCTCGGTCTGCCCGTTACCGAGGAGCAGGTAAAGGAGCTTGAAGCGAATATCGACAATATAAATTACGACGTTGCGGAGGCCCGCGAAAAAGAGGTCCGCCACGACGTTATGTCGCACGTCTACGCCTACGGACAGCAGTGCCCCAAGGCGGCTGGTATAATCCACCTGGGCGCGACCTCGTGCTATGTGGGGGACAATACCGATATTATAATTATGCGCGACGCGCTGGAGTTGGTGAGGAAAAAGCTGCTCAACGTTATTGCCAATCTCGCGCGGTTCGCGGACGAGAAAAAGGCTGTGCCCTGCCTTGCGTATACGCATCTTCAGCCCGCTCAGCCTACCACCGTCGGCAAGCGCGCAACGCTGTGGATAAACGAGCTGCTGATGGATCTGGAGGAGGTAGAGTACCGCATTTCAAATCTTAAGCTGCTGGGACAGAAGGGAACCACCGGCACGCAGGCTTCCTTTGTGGAGCTTTTTGGCGGCGACAGCGCCAAGATAAAGGCGCTTGAAAAGTCGATAGCGGAGGAGATGGGCTTCACAGAATGCGTTCCCGTAAGCGGTCAGACCTATTCAAGAAAGGTAGACAGCCAGGTGTTGTCCACGCTCGGCGGTATCGCTCAGAGCTGCTCTAAATTCAGCAACGATCTGAGGCTTCTCCAGAGCTTCGAGGAAATGGGAGAGCCGTTTGAAAAGAATCAGATAGGCTCGTCGGCAATGCCCTATAAGCGCAACCCCATGCGCAGCGAGCGCATTACTTCGCTGGCGCGGTATATTATGATAGATACTCTTAACCCCGCGTTTACTGCGGGAACGCAGTGGTTCGAGAGGACTCTCGACGACAGCGCTAACAAGCGCGTGTCCGTCGCGGAGGGATTCCTCGCAGCGGACGCGATATTAAATATTATGATGAATGTCACCGACGGTTTGGAGATATATCCCGAGATGATACGCCGCAGGCTTATGAATAAGCTTCCCTTTATGGCGACGGAGAATATTATGATGAGGGCGGTAGAGAACGGCGGCAACCGTCAGGAGCTCCACGAGCTGCTTCGCACGCATTCCCACGCGGCGGCAAAGCAGGTGAGAGAGGGCGGCGAGAACGACCTCGCGCAGAGGATCGCGGCAGACCCCGCGTTTAATATTACTATTGAGGAAATAAATGAAATGCTCGTTCCCGAGAATTATGTAGGGCGCGCTCCCGAACAGACGGCGGAGTACCTGAACGATTTTATCAAGCCCGTTCTCGACGCTAACCGCGAGCTTCTGGGCGAAAAAGCCGAATTGAGCGTTTAAGAGCTTAGAGCGAACGTCAACAGAACGCCCGCGCAGGCAAGGGGCACAAGCATAAGTCAGCGAAACGCCCACGCAGGGAAATTTTCCGCAGCAAGCTCCCAAAGCGGAGTGAAACGGAACTTTGGGGGCGCGGCAGGCGAACGGAGTTCGCCGGTGCGGAAAAATTTTTAAAATCACTTGCTCCTCGTCAGCATAGCTTAAAAGCATTAAGGTCAGAGCAACGTTTCGTCCACGAAGGCAAGGGGCACAAGCATAAGTCAGCAAAACGCCCACGCAGGGAAATTTTCCGCAGCAAGCTCCCAAAGCGGAGTAAAACGGAGCTTTGGGAGCGCGGCAGGCGAACGGAGTTCGCCGGTGCGGAAAATTTTTTAAATAATTTGCTCCTCGTCAGCATAAATAACTTGCTCCTTGTCAGCATAGCTTAAAAGCATTACAGCCTTGGTCAACCTTTACAGAGATTGGTGGTTTATATAATTTGAAGAGATGGCGCACATTACCTCCCCCGACGGGGGAAAATAAGGAGATAACGGCGGGGTTCGGCGAGTTTATCGGCGGACTTTTGCTGCGGCGCGGGATAAGCGATATGAAAAGCGCAGAGGCGTTTTTCGGGTGCAGCTCGCTTTCCGACCCGATGGAGCTGCGGGATATGGACAGGGCAGTGGAGGTTATACGCGCCGCGCTGGACGAGGGCAGCAAGATCACTGTTTTCGGAGATTATGACTGCGACGGCGTTACCGCGACCGCCATGCTGTGCGGATATCTCGAGGCAATGGGCGCGGAGGTGGATTTTTATATTCCTGACAGAAGCGAGGGTTACGGATTAAACGTCGAGGCGGCGGGAAAAATACTTGACAGCGGTACAGAGCTTATAATAACGGTGGACAACGGCATTTCCGCCTTTGAGGAGGCAAAGTACATAGCCGACCGCGGCGCTAAGCTGGTAATAACGGATCACCATCAGCCCTCGGAGGAGCTCCCCGTGTGCGAAGCCTGCGTGAACCCTCACCGCGCGGACGATCTCTCGCAGTTCAAGGATCTGTGCGGAGCTGGCGTTGTGCTTAAGCTGCTGTGTGCGCTGGAGGAGGACGAGGAGTTTATCCTTGAGCAGTACTCCGACCTGGCGGCGGTGGGAACGATAGGCGACGTAATGCCGCTTAAGGGCGAGAACCGCTTTATCGTTCAGAGGGGTCTGGAGAATATCCGCAACAGCCAGAATATGGGTTTGGATAAGCTGATACGCGCCGCGGGAGTAGCTCCCGAGAGCGCGGCGGCTTCGCAGCTCGCGTTTTCGGTGTGCCCGAGGATCAACGCGGCGGGGCGCATGACTCACAAGGGCGCTGAAAAGGCGGCGGAGCTGCTCACTACTGAAAGCCCCGAGACCGCCGCGCGGCTCTCGGAGGAGCTTTCGCTTCTTAACGGTAACCGCCGACAGACGGAAAACGATATACTATCCGAGATAAAGGAGCAGATAGCGCGCGACCCCGATATCCTAAAGCAGCGGGTGATAGTTGTCGCGGGCGAGGGCTGGGCGCACGGCGTTATAGGGCTGGCGGCTTCGCGGCTGACGGACAGATACGGCAAGCCCGCGCTGGTGATAGGTGTGGAAAACGGCGGCGCAACTGGCTCGGCAAGGAGCATCGAGGGATTCAATATGTACAGGCTGCTGGCGGGCTGCTCCGAGCCGCTGACGAAATTCGGCGGACACCCGATGGCAGGCGGGTTTTCGCTCCCATCGGACAGGGTGGGGGAGTTCCGTGAGCTGGTCCACGCCTATTGCGCAAAAAATTACCCAAAAATGCCCGAGGACTGCGTTTGCGCGGATATGGAGATAGGGCTGCGGGAGCTTACGCTTGAAAACGCGGAGCTTCTTGATCGATTAGAGCCTTTCGGCGAGGGCAACCGCCGTCCGCTGTTCCTGATAAGGGGGTGCACAGTGAGCTCAAAGCAGGCTCTGAGCGGCGGTAAATACACCTGCTTTTATGTTGAACAAGAGGGCGTGAAGCTGAAAGCGCTGTCTTTTTCCCACAGCTTTGACAGCTTTTATCCCAACTCGGGTGAAAAGCTGGACATTATCGCCACAGCCGAGATAAACGAGTATAAGGGGAACCGCAGCGTGGAGCTGAGGATAAAGGACTTCCGTTACCCCGATTTCAGCGAGGACAGATTTTTCGCGGCGAACCGCGTTTATGAGGAAATATCGCGCGGCGAGGGCTGCGATATCAGACTTCTTCCGAGAGTTATCCCGCAGGACAGGACGGAGCTTATGAAGATATACGACCTGGTGAAGCGGTACGGCGGAGCGGCTTCCGCGGAGGAAATGGTGCTGCGGGGCTGCGGCATAAACTACTGTATGCTGCGCATAACGCTCGACGCCTTTGCCGAGGCGGGAATGATAGCGCTTTCGCCCGCGGCGCAGAGCGCGGTGATAACTCCGTCAGCGGGCAAAAAGGATCTTTTCGGCGAGGGTCTGATATTCAGGCTCAAAAAGGAGCTTGAACAAAAAACAACTGTCTGACCCGAATTTTCGGTCGGGCTATTTGGGGGCTATTATGGGTACAACCGATGTTACTACTATCGATGAGCTTGTCGCGAAGGTGAATTCGCTGGATAAGCAATACGATACGGAGAAGATAATAAGAGCTTACGAGGTGGCAGACAAGGCGCACGAGGGGCAGATGCGCACCTCGGGGGATAAGTATATCACCCACCCGCTGGCGGTCGCGTCCATACTGTTGGACTACTGCATGGATACCGACACCGTGTGCGCGGCGCTGCTGCACGATGTGGTGGAGGACACCGCGGTGACTCTCGATAATCTGCGCAAGCAGTTCGGCGACGACGTGGCGCTTATGGTGGACGGAGTTACCAAGATAGGACTGGTTCCGCTGAACTCCAAGGAGGAGCAGCAGGCGGAGAATATCCGCAAAATACTCATGGCAATGTCCAAGGATATCCGCGTTATTATCATAAAGCTGGCGGACAGGCTGCACAATATGCGCACCTTGGGACCGCGCCCTCCCCACAAGCAGCGCAAGACCTCCCTTGAAACAATGAGCATTTACGCTCCCATAGCCCACCGTCTCGGTATGAACGCCATCAAGGAGGAGATGGAGGATATCTCCATACACTACCTCGACCCCTACGGGTGCAGCGAGGTGGAGCGCCTGCTCGATCTCCACAAGGAGGAGCGGGACAACTTTATCGACACCATAAAGTTCCGCATTCGCGAGCGCATTACCGATATAAAGCCCGAGCCTATAATTGAGGGCAGGGTGAAATCCATTTACAGCATTTACAAAAAGGTATATCTTAAAAATAAGAAGTTTGAGGAAATTTACGATATTTACGCGGTGAGAGTGATCGTGCAGTCGGTCATAGAGTGCTATAACGTTCTGGGAGTTATTCACGATATGTTCCGCCCCATTCCTTACCGCTTCAAGGACTATATCGCCACGCCCAAGCCCAACCGCTATCAGTCGCTGCACACCACCGTTATAGGGCGGGAGGGTATTCCGTTCGAGGTGCAGATAAGGACGGTCGAGATGCACAACACCGCGCAGTACGGCGTTGCGGCTCACTGGAAATATAAGGCGGGTCTTAAGGGCAGCGTGGCGGGAGAGAAGCGCTTCGACTGGATAAGGCAGCTCTTGGAGCGCCAACAGGAGGCGGACGACGTCGAGCAGATAACCGACGCGATAAAGACCGATCTCGCGCCGGACGAAGTGTTCGTGTTCTCGCCCAAGGGCGACGTGTACTCGCTGCCGATGGGGTCGACGGTGATAGATTTCGCCTACGCCATTCACACGCAGGTCGGGAATAAAATGACCGGCGCGAAGGTCAACAGGCGCATGGTGAGCTTTGATTACCAAGTCAAGACGGGAGATATAATCGAGATACTCACCTCGGGCTCGCCCGGGTACGGACCCAACAGAAACTGGCTGGATATCGCCAAGACCACCGAGGCTAAGGGCAAGATACGTTCCTGGTTCAAAAAGGAGCGCCGCGACGAGAATATAGAGCGCGGGCGCGAGGAGTTGGAGCGGGAATTCAAGCGCAATAATATCCCGCTTGACGAATCGCTGCTTATCGATGCGGCGCACCGCCAGCGGCTTGACAAGATAGAGGATCTGTACGCGGCGATAGGCTACGGCGGCGTTTCGCTGTCAAAAATAATACAGCGTATCAAGGAGGACGAGCTGCGCCGCCAGAAGGAGCACGCTCCCGCGAGGTCGGCGGCGGACAGCATTCAGGAGAGCAACAGCCGCAGCCGCAGCAAGGGCATTATCATCGAAGGCGTGGACAACTGTCTTGTGAAGTTCGCGCAGTGCTGCAATCCGCTGCCGGGAGACCCGATAATCGGCTTTGTCACCCGCGGCTTCGGCGTTTCTATTCACAAGCAGGACTGCATAAACGTCATCAACAATATGGAGAGTGAGGACAACAAGGAAAGGTGGATAAAGGCGAGCTGGGCGGGCGTTGACGACTCCACCTACCGCGCCACCGTCGAGGTCATCGCGGAGAACAAGACTTCGCTGCTGGCGGACGTTACCATGGCTATCGCCGCGAATCACATTCCCGTTCACGAAATGAATATGCATCAGCTGAAAAACGGCAATACCGATCTCGCCATAACCATAGAGATAGCGGGCGTAGAGCAGCTCACGAACGTTATGACAAGGCTTAAGAAGATCGCGGGAGTCATCTCGGTTGAGAGAACGGGAAAGCAATAACGGTGTATGGTTGACAGCTGCGGCATACACTGCCGTTTGTTTCTTAATTAAAAATGAATTATTATATTATCTTGGCGGGAGCTTTTGCACTGTTCGCGCTGTATATCGCGGTCCGTCGGACGCGGCGCGTCACCAACGCGCGGCTGCGGCGGAAGATACGCCGCGGTGAATTCATGCACTACACGAAATTCGAGGAAAACTGGATAGTCCGGGGCGCCGAAAAGCCCACGGGTTACAAATATTCGGACTTTTCGGGCTGCTATGTGATAATGATATTTGACAAGCCCGTGCGGCATAAGCGGTTTGTGAATTATGAGAATATCTATATCGGGCAGTCCGTCAACGTCTGCCAGCGCGTCCACAATCATTTTAACGGCAAGGGCAAGGGTGACGTGTACGCGGACATCAAATACGGCAAGGAAGCCTACGTCCGTATCGTTCCCGTAAAACCGAAACGGCTGAACGATATGGAGACCGCGCTGATAGAGGCTTTCGGTGCGACGGAGTCCTACAACAAGACAAAGGGCGGAGCAAAGCTCACGAAAAAATAGGGGGTAAATATATGGTAGTTTCAATGCCTTTGGGAGCGCTTGGCACAAATTGCTTTATAATCAAGGCGGAGCAGAATAGGGCGGTGGTTATCGACCCCGCCTCCTCGGCGGAGGTTCTGGAGTATCTGGGTGAAAACGGGCTGACGCTCGGCGCGATAATAATCACGCACGGTCACTACGACCATTTCGCGGGCGCGGCTGAGCTTAAGGAGCGGTCGGGCGCGGAGCTTATAGCGCCCGAGGCAGATAAGGATATGCTGCAAAGCGCGGAGGAAAGCTGGGCGGATTTCATGCCCGTTTCGTTCCGTCCCGTAACTCCCGACAGGACTTTCTCCGATGGCGACAGCTTTTCCGCCTGCGGGGTGGAGTTTTCGGTGATGGCAGCCCCGGGGCATACCGCGGGGAGCTGCCTGCTGTTCTGCAAGACCCTCGGAAATGTTGTTTTCGCGGGGGACGTCATATTCAACGGCTCCTGCGGCAGAACGGACGGGTATTCGGGCAGCACCTCGCAGATGATGGATTCTCTGCGGAGGATCGCCGCAATTGAGGGAGATTATGAAATATACTGCGGGCACGGTCCGGGAACTACTTTGGATAACGAGCGGTACAACAATCCGTATCTGGCAGGTGTATAATATTCCCTGTGCAATGTGACAGAATTAAGCGGCAAAAGACGGCAATATTCGGCTTATCCTCCAAAAACCTTCCCTTAATCGGAAAGTAAACGTTTTTAAGGCTTGACAAAAGGGAGGTTTTACGGTATTATAATGTAAGCGGAATGTGGCTCCGCAGCGGGAAAAATTCCCGAATAATTCTGGAGGTTTTCATTATGGATTCAAATGATAAGGTTTTTGGTGTACTTTCGTACATCGGTATTCTGTGGCTGGTTCCGCTGTGCGCGGGCAAGACGGAGTTTACCCGTTTCCACGCTAACCAGGGTCTGGTGCTGTTCCTTGCAGAGATCGTTCTCGGGATCGCGTCGGGTATTTTGTCTGTTATTCCCTTTATCGGCTTTGTCGGCGGTATCGTAGGCGGTCTTGTATCACTCGCGGGTGTTGTTTTCATGATCATAGGCATCATTAACGCGGCGCAGGGTCAGATGAAAGAGCTGCCTGTTATCGGCGGTATCAAAATTATTAAGTAATCGAAAATTTTAAAGAGTGAGGGGTAGGAAGCGTTTGCTTCTTACCCCTTATTTTTTTTACAAAAAATATCACATTACCCCCTTGACAAATACCCCGAGGGGGTATATAATATAAACAGGGTCAAGAGGAAAGGGGCGGCGGAATGGAGAATAAAAATTTTGACTGCGGAAACAATTATAATGACCGCACGGAACCCGCGGCGGAATCGGAGCAGCGCTGCTGCGGACATAACTGCGAGGGCTGCGGCAAGACCAAGGTGCGCTCACCCGAGGAATATAAGCGGCTGATAAACCGCCTTAACCGCATATCGGGTCAGATAAGCGGAATAAAGGGAATGGTGGAGAAAAACGCTTACTGCACAGATATCTTGGTACAGGTGGCGGCGGTAAACGCGGCGCTGAACTCTTTTAACAAGGAGCTGCTGGCGGGGCATATCCGAAGCTGCGTTGCGGAAAATATACGAAACGGAAACGACGAGGTAATAGACGAGCTTGTGCAGACCTTGCAAAAGCTGATGAGGTAGATCGGAAGATGGAGCAATACAATGTTACGGGAATGAGCTGCGCGGCGTGCAGCTCAAGAGTTGAAAAGGCTGTGGGAGCGGTCAAAGGCGTAAGCTCCTGCGCGGTGAGCCTGCTGACAAATTCAATGAGCGTCGAGGGCACGGCGGACAGCGCGGAAATCATAGCGGCGGTAACGGCAGCGGGCTACGGCGCTTCCGTCAAGGGGAGCAAAACTGCCGCGGATAAGCCCGCAAACGGCACCGATGAACTGACGGACAAGGAAACACCCAAAATGAAAAAGCGGCTGTTCTGGTCGCTGGGATTTCTGGTCGTACTGATGTATTTTTCTATGGGACATATGATGTGGGGGTGGTATCTCCCGCCGTTTCTCGCGGAAAATCATGTGTCGGTCGGGCTTGCGCAGATGCTGCTGACGGGCATCATAATGGTGATAAACCAAAAGTTCTTCATAAGTGGATTTAAGGGGATAATCCATCGGGCGCCGAATATGGATACGCTGGTAGCGCTCGGCTCCGCGGCGGCGTTTGTGTATGGAGTTTACGCGGTATTTATGATGTCGGACGCGCAGCTCCGCGGCGACGCGGACAGGGTAATGACCTATATGCACGAGCTGTATTTTGAATCGGCGGGAATGATACTCACACTGATAACGCTCGGAAAACTGCTTGAGGCATATTCAAAGGGAAGAACTACCGACGCGCTCAAGGGGCTGATGAAGCTCGCGCCGAAAACCGCTTCGGTGATCCGCGGCGGCAAAGAGGAGACTGTCCCTATCGAGCAGGTGAGGATAGGGGACATCTTCGCGGTGCGCCCGGGGGAAAGCATTCCCGTGGACGGAATTATAATAGAGGGGGACACGGCGGTCGACGAGTCGGCGCTTACAGGCGAGAGCATTCCCGCGGATAAAATAAACGGCGACGAGGTAAACGCCGCCACGATAAATATTTCGGGTTATATAAAATGCAGAGCAAACCGCGTCGGCGAGGATACCGCGCTGTCCCGCATAATAAAAATGGTGAGCGACGCGGCGGCGACCAAGGCTCCCATAGCCAAAATAGCCGACAGGGTGTCGGGGGTATTCGTGCCCGCGGTCATCGCAGCGGCTCTGCTTACCGCCGCTGTCTGGCTGATCGCCGGAGAGGGCGCGGGCTTCGCGCTGGAGCGCGGGATATCCGTACTCGTCATCTCCTGCCCCTGCGCACTGGGGCTGGCTACTCCAGTTGCGATAATGGTAGGGAGCGGAGTGGGCGCGAAAAACGGAATACTCTTCAAAAACGCGGCTTCGCTGGAGGAAACGGGCAAGACCGAGATAGTTGTGCTGGATAAGACGGGGACTATCACCATGGGTCAGCCCACTGTTACGGATATACTTCCCGCAGAGGGAGTTGACGAGGAATACCTGCTGAAAACCGCGATATCCCTTGAGCGCCGCAGCGAGCACCCTCTGGCGCGCGCCGTGCTGAAATACGGCGAGGAGCGCGATATCACAGCCGACGAACCGACCTCCTTTGAAGCGCTCCGAGGCAGCGGTCTCGCCGCCGTGCTGAACGGCGAAAAGCATATCGCGGGTAATTTACGCCTGGCGGAGACCTACTGCGATATCCCCGAGGAGATGCGCAGGACTGCCGAGAACCTCGCCGAGCAGGGCAAAACTCCTCTGTTTTTCTGCAAGAGCGAGCGGCTGATGGGTATCATCGCCGTAGCGGATATTATCCGCGAGGAGAGCGCGGAAGCCATCGCGGCTCTTAAAAATATGGGGATACGCACCGTAATGCTCACCGGCGATAACGAGCGTACCGCGAGGGCGGTGGGCAGGCTCGCGGGAGTCGACGAGGTGATCGCGGGAGTGCTCCCGGGCGGCAAGGAGGAGGTCGTGCGTTCACTTAAAGCCAAGGGCAAGACCGCGATGGTCGGGGACGGCATAAACGACGCTCCCGCGCTTACAAGAGCGGACATCGGTATTGCTGTGGGCGCGGGCGCGGATATCGCCATTGACGCGGCGGACGTTGTGCTTATGAAAAGCCGCCTGACGGACGTCCCCGCGGCGATACGCTTAAGCCGCGCGGCGCTTAGCAATATCCGCCAGAATCTTTTCTGGGCGTTTATCTACAATGTTATCGGCATACCGCTCGCGGCGGGAGTGTGGATACCGCTTTTCGGGCTGCGGCTGAGCCCCATGTTCGGCGCGGCGGCTATGAGCCTTTCCAGCTTCTGCGTGGTGACCAACGCGCTGAGGCTCAATCTGGTAAACATTTTCAGTTCCAAGCGGGACAGAAAAATCAAACATAAACA
>CAMWLH010000024.1 GCA_947175045.1 uncultured Clostridia bacterium
ATTGGACACCTGTCGAAATCTGAACCCCTAAGGTTCGGACAACGGCAGGTGTTTTATTATAATTCCCTTTCCAATGCGGTTTTACGGTTGTTCAATCTGGATTTCAAAATGGACACCAAAATCAAAACAGCTTAAAATCGGATACTAAACATGAAAAAGGGCGGAATCCGAACCCCCAGAGTCCAATTTGAAATGTTGTAAATCCGCGTAATATTGGGAAGTATTAAGATGATGTCCATTTTCAGTATGCCACTTTTAATATTTACGCCCCGGTTTTTTAATAAAGACGTTAGAAAGCGGTTGTCGAGAAGGAGCGATCATATGAACGTTTTTAAGAGCATTATGACGGGCTTAAATGAAGCTGCTAACTGCGAAAAAAGCGGGTCAACACAAAAAACAGATCTAAAACAACAAAATCCTCCCGACTGCATATAATGCATTATTTATGAGGAGGGATTTAAAATGAAACGTTGTATTCCGTTAGAACCTGCTGCGGAAGAGGTCTGCCGCCAAAGCTCGATTCCACCGCTGATTTTCCAATTGCCGCCAAAACAAGGGTGGGAAAGGCTTGAAAAGGCACAGGATACGCCCGTGTACAAATATCCCGCAGACATATCCTCCTCAGAGATTGACTGCGGGAAATGGGGCGCTATACCCGTGTATTTTGTCGCACCAAAATGCACCCATATTCAAAATTTGATTTTGTATATTCACGGCGGCGGTTGGGTTTTCGGAAGCCTTCATACCCATGAGAAATTGATAAGGGAGCTTGCCACGAGAACGAACTCCGTTGGTGTATTTCCTGAATATACACGAGCGCCCGAAGCTAAATATCCCGTTGCCATTGAGCAATGCTATTATGTGCTTTCACATTTGCGTGAGATTATCGAAAAACGCTGCTCGGATATGTGCAGTAATTCTCTTATAGTTGCCGGCGACAGCGTCGGAGGAAATATGGCGGTATCAATGGTAATTATGTCGAATTTGCGCGGCGGTCCCCATATTCAAAAGCTTCTTTTGTTTTATCCCGTGACGAACGCCTGTTTTGACACTCCAAGTTATAGAAAGTTCGCTGTGAATTATTATCTGTACCGCGAGGGAATGATATGGTTCTGGCAACAATATGCGCCTAGTCCGAAAATGAGAGGTCAAATCACAGCTTCTCCTCTTAAGGCGAGCTTAAAGTGTTTAAGCCGCTTTCCGCCGACTATGATAATAAACGGACAGGCGGATGTTCTGCGCAGTGAGGGAGAGATATTCGGAGAAAGGCTTCGCTGTGCGGGAGTAGATGTTACGGCTTTGCGTATTCAAGGGACTATCCATGATTTTGTTATGCTAAATTCACTTGACCAAACCTCTGCTTGCCGCGTTGCAATGGCAGCGTCAACCGAGTGGATAAACTGTAATAGTAGAGCGGAGTGTGTTACTTAAAGTTTTGAGGTCAAAAGGGGAATCTGTCGAAATCTGAATCCACGGTTCGTACAATGGCCGACGTTCTATTATAATCCCTTTTCCAATGCGGTTTTACGGGCCACGTGAGTGTTCAAATCTTTTTGGTCACGATGTCACAAATGTAAAATATCAGCAATCCTGCATCAGTGCCGCAAACGGCATAACGACGCAGGATTGTTACGTTTTAGTTTGCTATCTCCAAACATTAAAAAAATCAAATTTCACGCCGAAAAAGCAAGGTGTGCAACACAAAACGCAGCACGGTAAGCCTACAAAATTACAAAATAAATTAAAGAAGAGCGATTACACCCCTCTGAAAATTATTCGCGCAACTTGCAAATAACGGTGTCATATAGGCGCGGCTGTCTGACTGTTTTTACGCATATGAAGCCCGTATAAACGCGCTTATGTCCGTTTCACCGACCGGCGGAGTTTTCAGTTGCTCTATGGTGCTTTATGACATGTATGGTAACCGCTATATTCCCAATGTAAGATTTACCGCTGAGGGGGACAAAATATACTTTGACCCCCGACTCTATGGGTTAATACTATAATCAATTTTGGGAAAGGTTGTTCATACCTTTCCCATTTTTGCGTTGCGGCGATTTTCCGTTGATTCGGGGAACGCCGCTTTTTTACTCGCTCTCCCCTTTTATCAAAAATTTTAACGTTAATTTCCCTTAAATTTGCGGTTTTTGTAAAAATAGACTTGAAAAAAATCCGCAGACATGATATAATTTATGTGTATGCTTGCGTAAATCTATAACCGCGGCATTAGAGCGAATGAAAACGGAAAGGAATGTCTTTTGGAGCTTAACATTGTACTGGCGCAGCCGCAGATACCGCAGAACACGGGAAACATCTCCCGAACCTGCGCCGTAACGGGAGCAAGGCTGCATATGATCCGCCCTATGGGGTTTGAGATAGACGACAAAAAACTCAAGCGCGCGGGGCTGGATTACTGGAAGTATCTGGATATAACATATTATGACGGGTTTGAGGATTTTTTCGGGCGCAACGCGGGCGAATGCTTTTATTTTACCACCAAGGCGGAAAACCGCTATACCGACGTGAAGTACCCCGACAAGTGCTTTCTGTTTTTTGGCAGAGAGGACGCGGGGCTGCCCGAGGAACTGCTGTTCCGCAACCGCTCCCGCTGCGTGAGGATACCCATGCTGCCGACCCTGCGCAGCCTTAATCTCTCAAACAGCGTGGCGATAGCCGCCTACGAGGTGCTTCGCCAGTGGGACTTCCCCGCCCTTGAAAGTGCGGGAAAGCTCACCAAATACGACTGGAGCGGGGCTGACTGATCTTACGGCCCAATTTTCGGATTTTGTTCGGGCACCGCCCGAGAAAGGATAATATATGAACGAGAAAGTAAGGATAATCACCGACAGCGGCTGCGATATTTCACCGCAGGCAGAGGAGCAGTACAAGCATATTCTTTCGCTTGTGCCGTTTGAATTTACCATCAACGGCGAACCCTACACCGATCGAAAGGACATCAAACCCGACGAGTTCTACAAGATACTTAAGGAGCAGACCGAGATACCCAAGCACTCGCAGATAACCTCGGCAAGGTTTGAGGAGAAATACCGCGAGCTTTATTCGGAGGGCGCAAGGGAGCTTATAGTTGACGTGATAAACGCTAGCGGCTCGCAGACCTGCTCCAACGCGGAGCTCGCCAAGCGCAATATCGCCGAGGAGCTGCCCGACCTTAAGATACACGTTATTGACAGCCAGAACTACACCCTGGGCTACGGCTACCCCATTCTGGAGGCTTGCAAGAAGCTGGAGGGCGGTCAGTCGGTGGAAAGCGTCGTGGCTTACCTGGAGGACTGGGCTAAGCATATCGAGGCGTATATAATCGGGTTTGAGCTTAGGCATATGAAGAAGTCCGGCAGAATAACCGCCGCCGCTTCATTCCTGGGGGAGCTTATGGGGCTTAAGCCGCTGATATCCCTCTACGCCGAGAAAACCGAGGTTATTCGCAAAGCCCGCGGCGAAAAGGCGGTAATAGACGCGGCGGTGGAAGCTATCTCCGCGAGAATGATCCCCGAAACTCCTTGGTGCGTTATTACCACTACCCGCCCGGACTGCGAAAAGGATTTCATTGACAAAATGACCAAGAAGCTGGGCTACGGTCCCGCGCTGGTGGAAAAGTGCGGCGCGGCGGTAAGCTGCAATGCGGGTCCCGAGTTTATAGGAGTGCTCATACGCGGTCCCGAGCGCGGATGACATCCCTCAAACCGTTGTCGACATAAAGGAGCGTCAACTTGGAAATTCTTGATTATATAACCGATATTTTACAGAATTTTGTGCGTATCATAATGTCCATAAGCTTTTTTGACATTCTGGACATTCTGATACTCACTTTCTTGGTGTACTATATTATAAAGCTGATGCGCGAGACCCGTGCTATGCAGCTCTTAAAGGGCATTTTCATACTTATTATAATTTATGTGGTAGTTCAGCTCTGCCAGCTTAAGGCGATGAGCTTTCTTATGGAGAATTTCCTCCAGGTGGGGATTCTGGCGATTATTATCGTGTTCCAGCCCGAGCTGCGGCGCATTCTCGAAAAGGTGGGCAGAACCAAAGTGAGCACCATCGCTCTCACCATAGATTACGATGCGGCAAACAACCCGCGGGATATAGCCATAAAGGGTATCGCGGAGGCGTGCGAGATGCTCCACAACACCAAAACGGGAGCGCTTATCATAATCGAGCGTCAGATAAAGCTGGGGGATATCATCGAAAAAGCGCAGGTAGTCAACGCCGACCCCAACCCCGAGCTGTTCTGCAATCTGTTCTTCAATAAGGCGCCGCTGCACGACGGCGCGGTAATTATCCGCAACAACCGCATATATGCCGCGGGCTGCTTTCTTCCCAACACCACAAAGGATCAGTACCTCCCCGCGGCGCTCGGCTCGCGCCACAGGGCGGCGGTGGGAATGAGCGAGAACTCCGACGCGCTGGTAATAGTGGTCTCCGAGGAGACGGGAACCATTTCCATAGCCATGGACGGTCAGCTCACAAGAGACCTGAACAGGGAGAGCCTTACCAACATACTCAGAAGCAAAATGCCGGGGAATCCCGCGCAGGAAAAAAAGCGTCTTCGCGGAAAAAAAGCGTTAAGGGGGCGGTAATATGAACTTTCTGAAAAAAATCGCGGCGGACTTCAGGGACAACTACAAGACCCTTATCCTCGCCTTTGTTATCGCGGCGGCGTTCTGGATAGTGGTCTCGATAAACGTTTTTCCCACCATCGAAAGCGAGATAGGCAACATAGCCGTCACCGCCCATCCCACGGAATACATGGAGCAGAATAACCTTAAGATCGTGGGCGATTTCAACGATATGGTGGATATCCGTATCGAGGGCAAGCGGTATGACATCACGGGTCTCGGCGCAAACGACTTTACGGCGGCGGTAGATCTCTCGCAGATTCGCGCCCGCGGGACGTACACCCTCCCCGTGAACGTAACGCCGAATACCGACAGCGAAAGCACCATCATAAGCACCAGTCCGCCTTCGGTAACGCTGGTCATCGACGAGATAGTTTCACGGGAGTTCACCGTGGAGGGTACCGCACCGGGAATCAGTCTGGCTGAGGAATACTACATGGACGATATCACCGCTTCCCCCGCGCAGATAACCCTCACGGGCTCGTCCAGCATTCTTGACAAGATAACGCGGGTCGAGGCAAGGTCGGTGCTCAGCGGCGAGATACATCAGTCCCACGAAACGCAGAGCGAGCTGATCATCTACGGCTCGGGCGGCGCGAGAATAATCAGCGACGATATAGAGATGTCCACCGAGAACGTTTCCGTCAATATTCCCATCTACAAGCAGAAGGAGCTTCCGCTTACCTTTACGCTTACCGGCTATCCCTCAAACTTTGATACCGACAGCCTTAAATACACTATTCAGCCGTCCTCTATCACGGTTGCCGCACCCGACGATTCCATTGACAACATAAGCGAACTGGATATAGGTACGATAGACATTTCCGATATCCGCCTCAATCAGGTGGCGACTATCCCCATAACGCTCCCAGACGAATACAAGAACCTCTCGGGCAACACCAACGCGAGGATCACATGGGATATAGCGGATTACGGAAAGCTGGACTACACGATAACCGACATCGGTATCTCCAATCCTCCCGACAACCTCAATGTGTCGCTTATCACCAACGAGATAACAATTACCGCGATAGGTCCGTCCGACAGACTTGCGGCGCTTACTCCCAGCGACTTCCTTGTTATCGCGAACCTTCTCGGAACGAATATCGTGTCGGGCTCGCAGGACGTTCCGCTTACCATCACCATCAAGGGAGCGCGGCAAAAATGCTGGGTATCGGGCAGTTATAGGGCTACCGTATATGCCCAGCCAAAGCCGCAGGAAACCGAGGAATAGTATGGGTCTGATAGTATCACAGATAAGGACTACTCTCGACGAAAGCAGGGACAATGCCATAGGCAAGGCGTTGTCCTTGCTTTGCGTAGGGAGAAGCGAGGTAAAAAACGCCGCGCTGTACAAGACCTCCGTTGACGCGAGGCGGGAGGTCTGCTTTGTAAACTCGGTGTACGTTGAGCTTAAAAGCGCAGCCCTGGAGAAGAAGCTGGCGCTTAGGCGCGACAACGTGAAGCTGTACCGACGCGAGGAGCTTTCGGTGGAATACGGCACGGATGAGCTGCGGGGAGATATTTTTATAGCGGGCTTCGGTCCCGCGGGAATGTTCTGTGCGCTGACGCTGTGCGAGTTCGGCTACAAGCCCGTCGTGCTGGAGCGCGGCGCGCCCATGGAGCAGCGCATACGCGACGTTGAAAGCTACTGGGGCGGCGGAGCGCTGAACATCTCCTCAAACGTGCAGTTCGGCGAGGGCGGCGCGGGGACGTTCTCCGACGGAAAACTCACCACACGGATAGGCGACCCTCTCTGCGCAAGGGTGCTGGACAGGCTTGTCCGCTTCGGCGCGCCCGAGGAGATACTGCTTAAGGCAAAGCCGCACATCGGCACGGACAGGCTCCGCGATGTCGTAACAAATTTGCGGAACGAGGTAATACGCCTTGGCGGCGAGGTGCGGTTCCTTTCCCCGCTGGAGGATATCGGAGTGCAAAACGGTCGGGTGTGCTCGGTCACGGTAAACGGCGGGGAGCTCCCCTGCGGCGCACTGGTGGCGGCGATAGGGCACTCCGCCCACGACACCTTTGAAATGCTGCTCAAAAGAGGTATAACGCTGCTGCCGAAGCCCTTTTCGGTGGGAGCCCGCATCGAGCACCTCCAGGAGGACATAGACCGCGCTCTATACGGAAAATACGCGGGACACCCCGCACTGCCGCCCGCGGAATATCAGCTTTCCTACCACGACAAAAACAACCGCGGAGTGTATACGTTCTGTATGTGTCCGGGAGGATATGTGGTAGCCTCCGAAAGCGGGAACGGCACTATCGTCACCAACGGAATGAGCCGCTTTGCGCGGGACGGGGTCAACGCGAACAGCGCGGTGCTGGTATCGGCGGCTCCTGAGGATTTCGGGCAGCAGCCGCTCGCGGGCGTGGAGTTCATACACCGTCTGGAGCAGCGCGCCTATGAAATGACCCGCGGCACGGGAAAAGCTCCCGCCATGCTTACAAGGGAGTTTGTGGGCAGCGGCGGCGGGCTGTCCATCGGGAAAGTTACTCCCACCTATCCGCGCGGGGTGGAGTCCGCGAACCTGCGGGAGCTTTTCCCCGATTATGTAAGCGAGCCGCTGGCAGAGGGACTGGAATACTTCAACCGCCGCATAAGGGATTTTTCGGACAGCGACAGCGTGCTCACGGCAATAGAAACGCGATCCTCGTCGCCCGTGAGAATACCGCGCGGTGAGAACGGCGCAGCAATGCCCGCGGATAATCTCTATCCCTGCGGTGAGGGCGCGGGGTACGCGGGAGGGATAATGTCCGCGGCGGTCGACGGTATCAAAACCGCAATCAAAATTATGGAGAGATATAAGAAAATCTAGCATTGGCTGCTGTTAAGTTATGTTGACGAGGAGCAAATTATTTAAATGCGAATTTTTCGCACCACTCCACCCGCCTTCGGCGGGTTCCGTTAGCCTCGATTTAAAAGCTCCGCCCGCTTCGCGGGCTGCGCTTTTAAATCGGCTTGCGAAAAATTCCTGCGTCATTATTACGTCGCTATAACTTTTTATACAGACTGATCCCCACGCCTTTCGGCGCGGGGATATTTTGCTAAAGGCGCAATAAAAGCTCCCCGAGAAGCCTTGGGGAGCTTTTTGCTTTTACAGATCGTCCGCGTCCTGCACGGGCTTTTCGTAGGGATCGACCGCCACGCCGGTGTACATTCCCTGCGGGTCGGTCTTTAAGTGAGCCTGCGGAGCGCCGTCTACCATTTTCTCAACTACCGCGTCGATACGCTCCTGTTTCTTTAAAGAAGGTCTTTTTTTCATAAATAATTTCCTTTCGTATAGGGTCGGTTCGCCGAAAATAGTATTTGCGCGAACCCGCCCTATATCATCGGAAATTTATGCCGCTTCGGCTGCGCCCTTAACGGGTGTGTAGTCCTCGCCGCTTGTTGCGCGCTTCAGCGCCTCAAGCAGGGTGGGAGTGCGCCACTCGTAGGTGTAGCGGTTCACCTGACCGCCGTTGTCCCACAAAAACGTCGCGATACCGTAATCGTCGCACTTTTTTACCAGCTTTTCGCAGAAGTAGATAACGCTGTCATGATCGTTTCCGCTGGCGGCATATTCGCCTATAATTACGGGTATTCCGTTATCGGTAAAGGTGGACTTCATTTTGCCGATAAGGGTCTCCATCTGACGCTCTTCCGCGGAAGTTCCCCACTCATTCTGAATGTTAGTTGTGCAGAACTGCCAGGGGGTGTAGTAGTGTACCGAAACAATGCTCTTTCCCGCAGGGTCGGTCGGCATTACATAGCCGCTGTCGCAGGTGCGCTCAATATCCGTCCAGTAGCCCGCTATCAGCAGATGGCGCGAGGGATTGTTGCTGCCGCTGCTTCTTATCAGATCGACAAATTCTTGGTTAATTTTGTTGAGAAGCTCGTAGGCGCTGCTCTGAGAAAGATTATCAAAGCCCACCTCGTTGAGCGACTCGAAAACAAGTCTTTCGTCATAATTTTCAAAGCGTTCCGCGATCTGCGTCCAGAGGGTTCTGTAACGCGCCATAGTTCCGTCGTAATCCGTTACCGCGTTGGATATCCACGCGCCGAACTGCGGATCCCCGCCGCCGTCGTGATGGATATTGATTATAACGTACATTCCCAGATCGTAGGCGTAATCTACCACCGTCTGAACTCTGTCCAGCCATTCCGCGTTGATATTCCCAGCCTCGTCGATATGGTCGCGCCAGGTCACGGGTATTCTCACCGCGTTTATTCCGTCCTCCCAAAGCGCGTTGAAAAGCTCCTGTGTTGCAAGGGGATTGCCCCAGAGGGTCTCGTCCACCTGCTCACCCTCCTCTACGTGCTCGTTTATCACTCCGTCGCCGTCCCTGTCCGCTTGGCAGACGTCCAGCGTGTTGCCGAGGTTCCAGCCGATCCTCATGGCGCTTACCAGCTCCTGGGATGTCATCTCGATCATTTCCTCGGGAGACTGTTCAACGGTCTCAATGCTTTCGGAATTTCCGCCGGAGGATATATCGGTATCCTTAGCGCAGCCCGTGAGCGTTATGACCGCCGTGAGCAGCAATGCAAAAAAGCCGTTTCTTTTCATATTGTTTCCGTCCTTTCATAAAAATATTGATGTTATTATGATAGCATTGTAGCGGCGCATTTTATATCATAGATGTTGGATTTTTATAAAATTTGCCGCAAAATCCCACATAACGATGCGGGAAAATTCTGGGCAAAAAAATCCCGCCCGCAATATTTCACGGACGAGATTATAAGCATATTTAATTGCCGAGTATACAGTCGACCTGCCAGCGACCGTTCTCATTTACCAGCTTTACGCTGTATGATACATACGCCGTCTTGCCGCCGAAGTTGCCCGCCTTGACATAGAGTATCCCGCTTGCGGTGCTGCCGCTTGTGCTGACGGTCAGTATCGTATCCGAAACGTTCGCCGAAACAAGCCCCGCGCCGTTGTACTTCATAACCGCTCCCATCGGCGATATGCCGCATTTGTTCCTCAACGCGTTCGCCGCGCTTTCGGAGTAGTAGCAGTCAATGCACTGTGAAAGCTCCCCGGGAGAATTCACGCCGCATTTATCATAGCTGCCCTGAACGATAAGATTATTCACCGCGAGAGCGCCGTTAACAGCCGCTCTGATGTCAGCGGAGACGCTGTCCGACAAATCGCCGAAAATCAAGTCGCCGTTTCTCACCTTTGCATTGTATCGGCTCTCGGTAATGCGGACTTTTCCGCCCGATACCGCCGCCGCGTACAGCGAGGAAGCGCTCTTTTTATAATCGACGCGCCCTATGATAGTGGTACCGCCCGCGGAGCCTATGCTGCCGCCGCTTATGCTGTAACAGCTTCCGTTTACCATAAAGCTGTGCTTGTTTGTGCCGAAGTCAACGGATATATCCGCGCCGCCGGCCGTCATAAAGGAACGGGTCTGCGGGTCGAATATCTCAGCGCTGCCTGTCAGCGCCGCACTCGACGGATAAATTATTCCGTGAGTAAACGCGAGATTTGAGTATATTCTGGGATTGTTCTCGTAAGTCTTGATAAGACGGGAGGTGTTCGTTTCCGCGTTGACCTCATATATCTGAACCAGTGCGCCGTCCTTTACCGCGAGATACACATTCATTCCGTTCGCCGCCATCAAGGTGACGGGCGAGTCGGATTCAAAGCAGGTTGAGAGGTAATTGGTATTTCCGCCGCTGAACTTGACCGCGCATACATAATACCTGTTGTTTTCCAGTATATTCATCACCAGCAGCCCGGAATCAACATTGTAGCCGACTCCCTTAAGAGTGCCGTCCATAACCGTGTCGATCGCGCTGAGATCGGTGATCTGTTCGCTGTCGGCGCTCAGATACAGCAGGCGGTTGCGCTTGCCGTTGTCGCCTGTTGCCGAAACGATAATGCTGCCGCCGTTTTCGGATATCCAGCACACCTCGGCGTTGTCACAATCCTCGCTAGCAAGCAGTCTTTCCTCAGTGCCGTTAAAGCTGTACATCTGAATCTGATAGGGCGTGCGCACAAAGAAAGTCGTATCGCTCATAAAGAACGCTTCTTTCGCGCCCAGGTCTATCGTTTCATAGGAGAATCTGTCTATACTCTCCGGCAGCGTCACACCGTCGGGCAGCTTTTCGGGCTGTATAACGGGAGTTTCGGGGTTCTGCGGGGAGCTTGTGCCGATATCGGGGGTAGTCTGCGGAGGCTGCGGGATATCAACTGTCGGAGTGCTCTCCGTAGTTCCCGTAGACTCGGAGGAGGTAACGTCCGATGTTTCGGGGGAAACAGGCTCACTCGAATCGGAGCTTTCGGCGCTTGAATTATCGGTGGTCTCCAAATTTTCATTGGTCTCCCTGTCCGTTGTTTCAACTCCGCCGGGAGCTTCTCCCGAGCTGTCCGCAGACTCGCCGCCCGTTCCGTTGGGAATGATGTCATCGGGTATGGCGGGCGTGTGTTCGGGAACATTTACCGTACTTCCTTCTATCCCATCGATCCCGTCGATCCCGTCCACCGCGTTTGTATCTATGGGAGCGATCGTATTGATATCGCTCTCCAAAACATTTTCTACAAGAAATACTCTGCTGTCGCCGTTAAGCGAAGCCATAACGTAGCCCGCGCAGTTTACTATTGCGCCGTTTATTTGGCGGTCACCGCCGAAGCCCGCCTCTACCTCCGTTTCACCGAAGGCGGAGGTACCGTCCGCAAAATACAGCTTTTTAACGGGAATATCCCCGCCGGCGGTCAGCACCGCCCGAGCCTCCGCAGGGGAAAGCGGCTCGCTGAAAGTTACCATAACATCTCTGGGCTCGCTGCTCTGCGCGTTTTCCTGAAGCTCGTCAAGCGCGTGAATAAACCGCTCGTTAGGTGTTAGCACGGAATCGTTCCCGCCGGTAAGCACAACGCCGCTGTCTATCGGATCGCCGTTCCCTATCGCGGTGAACACCGTGGTCCCCACCGCTACCACCATGACCGCCGCTGCCGCGGTCATACCAATATACATCGGAAGAGCCCTCTGCTTTGCGAATCTGCCTTTTTTGGCGTTAGACTTTATCTTATCACAGTCAAACGAGTATTCGCTCATAAGCTGTTTGTAAAAATCGTTTTTATTCACAAAGCATGACCTCCTTCCGAGATTATTTTAAATGTTGCTTTAATTTCGCTTTGGCGCTGTGTATTCGGTACATAACACATTTAAAACTAAAGCCCGAACTTTTTCTTTTGACGCTCGATAGTGCGGTAGAGCTTGGTCTTTACCGTTGACAGCTTCAGCCCGAGCTGCCGAGCCACCTCATCGAGCTTCATATCGCAGGCGAAATGCAGATAGAAAATTTTTCCCGCGGTTTCGTCGTTCTTTATTATATCGTCGAAAATCTGCTTCGCAAGGATTTTGTCCGACATAACGTCCTCCAGGCTCAGCTGATCTCTGGACATTTCCGCCTCCAACGCCGCGCTTTCCTCTTCCGAAAAGCCCGACATATTCACGACCTTGTCCTTCTGCTTTTTAAAGCCCGAAAAGAAAGAACGGCACTCGAATTTTGCGATATTTATAACGAATGCCTCCGCGCTTTCGATATCCTCGTAGCCCTTTTCGGAGATTCGCTTATAAAATCTGGTATAAACGTTCTGGATAATATCCTCCGCGTCCTGGAAACGCGCCGCGTGGCTTACTACAAAACGTGAAACGGAGCTGAATGTTTCGGAGTATACTGAGTCAAAATATCTATCAATGTCGGAATTTCCCACGCGGATTTCACCTCGCTTACCCGCTTGCAATACAGTAGTCAGCGGTTAATTGAAAAAAGTTTCAGAAGTTTTTAAGAAAAATATACAAAAAGTTTTCAGCGCATTATGCAGTCCTGCCGAAAAGCGGTATTTTACCGTGATTTATGGGCATTTTCCGCCGAAAAATTTTCTTTGCCGTCGGATATCCGAGATTTCCCTGCCCTTTTATTTCCGCAAGGCGCGGGGACGGGTCACATTATATAGTGTAACCGTATTATGGCGCTATAAACTTTTATACATATTATAACTCATATTATCGGATTTGTCAAATCATGGGTAATATAGTCCCATTATGTTCCTATCCGTTATACTTGGAGTTGTACATGGATTATTATAGCACATCGCGCGAAAAAAGTCAACAAATGGTTCACCATATTAAGGCGGTAAATGATAATTTAGTGTAGCTGTTTGTTTTGTTAGATTTTATATGTTTATCTGCACTATTATTATGAGAAAGCGGAGCTTTCACGCGCTCGA
>CAMWLH010000025.1 GCA_947175045.1 uncultured Clostridia bacterium
TATTAAATTTATTTTCACAAATAAAAAAGGCGACAACATAATAAATCTAACAAAAACCGGCGGAGCAGCTTAACACCGTTGTCTTTGCTCCGCCATATCAAAATTTCAGTTTATCGTTCCATTTATGGTATTCGGGAAAGTGCCGCTCCAAGAAGGCATAAAAGGCGGGGGAATGATCGTGGTGCCAGTAGTGGGCGTACTCGTGCCAAATCACCGACAGCACCGTTTCCCGCGGGTAGGCGGCAAGCCTTGAATTGATGGAAATGTGTCCCTTATTGTATGAACAGCTCCCCCAGCGCGACCTCATATCCTTTATCGCGATACGGGTGGGCGGCGGGGTAAGTCCGCTTTCGGAAAGCTCCCGCCTTACCTGCCCGTTGAGCTCGGCGCAGAGGGTGGCAAAACCGTCGGCGATAGTTCTTTGGATAAGCTCGAACAGGTATTCGCGGTCGTCGCCGCGTATGGTGAACACCCGCATTTCCGTTTCGTCCAGCACCGCAACCTCCCGGGAGCTTCTGATAATGCGGACGGGGTACTCCTTTCCCAGCCAGTTTACTCTGTCGAGGTTGAGCTCGCTGCGGCTCTCGCGCTCGCTAAGGCGCTCAGCCGCCGAGAAGATGTAATCCGCGCGCTGCGCCAGAAGCCGCTCGATATACCCCACCGTCACGCGGCTGCTTGCGGATACCCTTACTACCCCGTCGGCTTTTATACGGAAATTTATGTTTGCCACAGGCTTGCGCGTCAGCTCATAACGGATAATTCTGCCATCGGGCAGCTTAATTTCTTTCATGGGCTCCCCCCGTGAGGAATTTTCTGAACTCCGCCGCCATATACAGCGATCCGCCGATGAACAGAAGCTCGGGATCGTCGGCGAGCGCTATGGTCAAAGCCGTTCTTATATCATGGGTAAAATAAGAGGTTATTCCCGAAATTTCCCCCAGCTCCGCCAGCGTTCGTGCGCTTACCGCATTATCCGCGAAGCCGTCGCAGAATACCGCCGCTTTAAAGCAGGGCAGTATTATTTCCAGCGCGGTCTTATAATCCTTGGTGCCTATCATGCCTATCACCGCGTTTTTTTTGCGCGGGTCGGCGCACAGTACCTCTTTTGCCGCAAGCATTGCCTGCGGGTTATGTCCGCCGTCGAGAATTACTTCGGGAGAGCGCTCCGTGAAAAGCTCCAGACGGGCGGGCAGGGCTGCTTTGCTCACGCCCGCGGCGATCTCTTTATGAGTAAGGTCGGTCGCGGCGTTCAGCACCTCTATTGCTGTCAGCGCGTTGGATATCTGGTGCGCTCCGCACATTTTTATCGTATACCCTTTGCCCTTGTATGAGAAGCTGCTGCCGCGCAGATCGCTGCTGTGCACCGTAAGCTCCCTCATATCGGGGACTATCGGGCGCGCTCCCGTTTCCGCGCAGCGGCGCCCTATTACCTCCATCGCCGCATTGGGTATTCCCGCCGCAGCTACGCATAGCCCACCCTTGATTATCCCGCTTTTGCTTTGCGCTATTTTTTCCTCGGTATCGCCCAATATCGACGTATGGTCAAGACCTATCGAGGTTATCACCGCCGCTTCGGGGCAGGGTATCACGTTCGTACAGTCAAGCGTGCCGCCTATCCCCGCCTCTATCACCGCGTAATCAGTGCACTGCTCCGTGAAATACAGAAAGCATATCGCGGTCAATATCTCAAACTGGGAAAACGCGCGGTTTTCGCACTGCTCCTCCGCCTGTCTTACCCGCTCCGCAAGGCGCGTAAAGGTCTCCTGCGGGATAAACTCCCCGTTTATCTCTATCCTCTCGCGCACGTCGACGATATACGGCGAGCTGAACCGCCCCGCCTTATACCGCTCCGCGAGCGCCGCAGCGATATACTCCGTCACGGAGCCCTTTCCGTTAGTCCCCGCAACGTGTATGCACTTTAAGCCCTTTTCGGGGCTCCCCAGCTTTTCCGACAATGCCGAAAAGCGCGTCAGATCGGTTACCGACGCGCCCTGCTTCGAGAATGACGACAAGTATTCCAGGCTGTCCGAATAGGAGCGAAGCTCCCTTAATTCATTCCGCACTCGTCATAGTCCTTCCACTTCTCATTATAACGGAACTCGTCCGCCAGCTTCAAACAAATATACGCTACCGCTCCCGCCACAATAAGCACCGCGCCTATTATCGGCAGAATAGTCTTTGCAAACGGTCCAACTTTTTTCTTGTTCATACTTTACTCCTTATCTTAAAAAAATTTTTTGCGACCCGCCCGCCGCGGCTTACTCCGCTTCGCTCCGTTACACCGCGTCAGGCTCCCGCAAAAAATTTTGATGCGTGGGCTTGCCGCTGCTCTTTGCGGGCGTTGCTTTACCGCGAAAATGTAATGTCGCTATTCGCTTTATGCGCCTTTGATTCGTCCTTTTCGGACTTGCGACCCGCCCGCCGCGGCTTACTCCGCTTCGCTCCGTTACACCGCGTCAGGCTCCCGCAAAAAATTTTGATGCGTGGGCTTGCCGCTGCTCTTTGCGGACGTTGCTTTACCGCGAAAGTGAAATGTCGCTCTTTGCTTTATGTGCCTATGATTCGTCCTTTTCGGACATAAGTATCCTATATATCTCCTGTTTAGGAATACCTGTTGCTTTGGCGGCTTTTTTGCAGGCTTCGGAGAGCTTTTCGCCGCCAGCCGCGTAACCTCGGGCAAGCTCCGCTGCCTGCTCGGCTGTGGGCTTCTCGGCGGTCGCTTTTCTGCCCTCTACCACCACTACATACTCGCCGCGCGGCTCAAGCTCGTCATAATAACGCGCAAGCTCCGACAGCGTGCCGCGGATTATCTCCTCGTGCAGCTTGGTGAGCTCCCTGCACAATGCCGCAGAACGTTCCCCGCCCAGCGCGCTCTCCATATCCTTGAGGGTCTGCTTTATTTTATGCGGGGCTTCATAAAATATCAGCGTGTGCGGCAGCTCCGCGACCTCGGACAGCCGCTCGCTCCGCTCCCGCTTGTTCACGGGGAGAAATCCCTCAAAAGTGAAACGCGCCGTATCTATCCCCGAAACGGCGACCGCCGCTATCGCCGCGTTGCAGCCCGGGATAACCTCCACCCCGATACCCATCTCGCCGCACCGCTGCACCAGCAGCACGCCCGGGTCGGATATGCAGGGCATTCCCGCGTCGCTCACCAGAGCCACATTTTTACCCTCGCAAAGCAGCTCCAGTATCTTCGCGCTTTTTTCCGCTTCGTGGGGCTTATAGTAACTCAGCAGCGGCTTCCTTATCCCAAAATGGGTCAGCAGCCTCAGCGTTACCCGCGTGTCCTCCGCGGCGATATAGTCCGCTTTCTCCAGCGCCTCTATTCCGCGCGGGCTGAAATCCGACAAATTACCTATCGGCGTGCCTACCACCGACAGCTTTCCGAGCCCGTTACTCATACAGTCTGGAATACTCCTCGGTATAGGACTTGTCGTCGTTGCGCAGTATCATGGGCTTCTCCACTATCATTCCCGATTTCGCGCCCTTTTTGCCCGTTATCAGGAACAGCCACGGCTTATCCAGAATGCTGTTATGCACAAAGGTTATGCTCTTCGGCTCGATCTTGTTTTCCCTCATGGAATTTATCACGTCCGCAAGGCGCTCGGGACGGTGGCACATTTTCAGCAGCCCTCCGTACTTTAGGAGCTGTCCTGCGGTATGGCACACATCGTCCACCGTGCACATCAGCTCGTGGCGCGCGATAGCCTGCGGCTTCGCCAGCTTTTCATAGCCCGAGCCGCTCGTCATATACGGCGGGTTCGCCGTGACTATATCCACCGTTTCATACGCCATAAGGGTCTGCGGCATATCCCTCAAGTCTGCCAGGATAGGCTGCACCGTGTTCTCCAGCCCGTTCTCCGAAACTGTCTTCCGAAGCAGCTCGATCGCCTCCTCCTGGATATCCACCGCGTAGATCAAATGCGGCTTTACATTCTTACAGAATATCAGCGGGATTATTCCGCAGCCCGTGCACAGGTCGCACACTATGCTGTCGGGCTTTACTCCAGCGTAATACGCGAGAATAAACGCGTCCGTCCCGAACCTGTGATCCTCCGAAACATACATCTTGATATTCCCGAGTTGAAATGCTTCCGTTACCATAATACCTCCTATTTAAAAGAAATTTTCCGCACCGCACACTCAGACGCTTCGCGTTGGAGTGTGCTAGCTCGCCCGCAAAAGCTCCACTACACTCCACTACACTCCACTGCGCTCCGTTTCGTTGCGCTTTCACGAGCGGCTTGCGGAAAATTCCTGCGTGGGCTTTTTGTTGCTCTTTGCGATCTCTTCCTTTTTATGCTTACCCGATGATGATGTTTCCGTCGGGCACGACTATATTCTTCCTTTTTGAGCTGTTCATAATAAGCGACATTATCAGCGATACGGGACCTACCCTCCCTATAAACATAGTGACTATCAACAGACTTTTTCCCGCGTAGCCCGCTACCGAGGTCGCTCCCGCGGTAAGACCCGCCGTTGAAAAAGCCGATATCGCGTCGAATAGGCACTGCACCGCTCCCACGCCGCTTTCCGCAGCCCCCTCGGGCATGGAGAAATACAGCGCCGCAAAGCATATTGCTACCGCAAACATTGACAGCACCGACATAACCAGCGTTCTGTACACCACCAGCTTGTCGATCTTATGACGGAATATCTCCACGTCGCTCTTGTTCCTTATATAGCTCACTACCGTCATTATTGTCACCAACAGCGTGGTCACCTTTATTCCGCCGCCCATGGACGCGGGCGCTACTCCCACAAACATAAGCAGCGACGTTCCGAGCTGCGAGAACTCCGACATCTCCTCCATCGGTATCGACGCAAAGCCCGCCGTCCGCGTCGTCACCGAAGTAAAAAACGCGTTGAGCAGCTTTTCTCCGAAGCTCATTCCGCCCAGCGTTTCGGGATTGCCCCACTCCGTCAGCAGATAAAACAGCGTTCCGCCGACCAGCAGCACTCCCGTCATCACCAAAACCGCGCGGGTGTGCAGGGTGAGCTTTTTCGTGGAGCGCAGATTTTGGAAATTCTCCCACACGATAAAGCCCAGTCCGCCGATTATTATCAATAACGCTATGGTCATCAGCACGAGCGGGTCGTCGTTTACCGTGATAAGACTCGAATTTTCCTGTTCCATTCCCAGCAGATCGAAGCCCGCGTTGCAAAAGGCGGTTATGCTCATGAATATGCTCATCCACGCGCCGTACACGCCGTAGCGCGGTACGAAGGATATCATCATTATCAGCGCGCCGCAAAGCTCGAATATAAGCGAATACTTTATAATGCTTATCAGAATGCGCCGTCCGCCCTCAAAGGAGTTTTCGGACAGCTCGCCCGCCACGTTTTTCAGCGTTCTGTACCCCAGCTTTTTGCCAGCGGCTACGTTGAAAAACGTGATAAGCGTTACAAATCCCAGACCCCCCACCTGCACCAGCAGCGCTATCACTATCTGCCCGAAAAGCGACCAGTGGGCGTAGGTGTCCGCCACCGTCAGACCCGTCACGCAGGTCGCTGAGGTCGCGGTGAACAAGCAGTCGAACAGCGAGGTGAAGCTGCGGGAGCGCGAGGATATCGGCAGGCACAGCAGCAGCGTTCCCGCCGCGATTATCGCCAGAAATCCCACCACAAGGGTACGCGCGGGATTTACCCGCTTGTTTTCCTTTTCAATTATAGGCATCGGAGCTTCCTTTCTCCGTTATTCTTCCGCGTAGCTGCGCTTTATCGTCAAGCTGTCGACCTCTATCGGCTCGCCGCTCGTGCCGCTCAGCTTGAAGCGTACATTTTCCGTTTTACCGGAGATCGTTACCTTTACGCAAAGACGGTTTTCCGTCTGCTCCGTTACCTCGTACTCAAGATTGTCCGCGCCCTTATTGCTTGTGAGAGTTATTCTTCCGCGGTCGACCCCTCTGCCCTCGACTACGAACATATAACTTCCGGCAAGCGGGAGATTGACATAATCCGTATATACCGCCGCTCCGCCCGGAACGACGGCGGTCGCCGGCGAGTCCTCGGGGTATTCATAATTCACACCGAGGCTTTCGTCAATGCCTGTTTTCTGCACGTTGGCAGTCGCGGGCAGGTCGGCGGGAACATAGGTTATCTCGCCCTCCTCGGCTACTCTCAAGCCCTTTGCGCGGAGCTTTTCCGCCGTTTCGGCGTTGCCCGCGTAGACCTGCATATCCGCCGCCGCGCTTCCGACAAGGTACAAGCCGCTGACCTGCGTCGCCAGCACGTCGGAATCCGTCGCGATGATTATATCGGGCAGCACGTCAAGCCTTCTAAGCCCGGAAGCGCTGGTGACTACCTTGACGTCAAGGTCGGGGTAAAGGAACTGACCCTTTACATAGCGCTCTCTTGTAAGGTTGCAGCAGGTAACGCTGTCGAAATCCCCGTAGAACAGCTCTATTGCCGCGTTCATTTTCACCGCACCGTTAGCGGCGTTTTTGCTCTGCGGAACGGTATAGCACACATAGCCGTATATTCCGCTGTACAGCAGCAGCGCGGCAAGCGGGAACGAAAAGAAAACGTGTATTTTCTTGTCGTTTCGTCTTATTATCACTACCAATATCCACAGGAAAAGCATGGACATGGTGGTTATTATCATTTTGATAAAGCTCTGCTGGGTGAGCAGCTCCCTCATGCCCTCGCCGTAGCGCAGGGGGGCTATGTTCATTATCATGGCGCTTACGAATCTGTCCGCGCCTGTGACCACGGGCATTACCCAAATGACCGTCATAACGTTTATCGCAGAGGCTACGCACATTGAGATAAAGCAGTGAATGATCCCGAAAAGGTTTTTATATATCACCGTAAGCCCCGCCAGCAGCGCTACGGAATAAAATATCTCGGTGTATCTGCCGTATATCACGGTATCGCCGCGCTCCGTCAGCAGTGTGGAGGTCGCCTTAAAGCATACGCTCACTACGAATATCGCGCCCATCGCCAACAGCGTGAACCACATGAACACCGCGGTCTTTTTATCGATCGGCATACCTATTTCAGCGGACTGCCCCGCTGCAAGCGCGCTTTTTTTCGGGCGCTTTCTGTAATAGAGGATTATCGCCGAGATGACCGCAACTATGCATATCGCGCCGAAGCCCCACGTGGACGATATAAAATAAAACAGGTGTCCGATAAGCGTATTCAGGAAATTTTCGCCCGAAACGCCCTCGGCAAGTCCCGCTCCGCCCTCGCCTACCTCGAAGAGCTTGGACAGCATTTTCTCAATGGTGTTGGTGGGAGTGACTCCGTCGTCCACCCGCCACAGAATGCTCTGTATCTGATGCTTTATGAAATAATCTCCCGTGATCCCCAACACCAGTGCGCCGAAAAATCCCGTAAAGCAGAACACCCTGGTTTTCCTCATCGAAAAGAACACCACGAGCTGCAAAACGACTCCCGCGGCAACAAGCGCGAGCATTCTGCCGTGGGTGGCGTATGCCGCCGCCAGTGTGAGCGCTCCCAGCACCGAAAACACCTGCTTGGATACCCTGCCCTTCGCGCCCAGACCTCTGAATATAAGCAGCGCGAACACCCATATCAGCAATATGCACATCGTCTCGTTCCATGTGTACTTTGTGAGCAGCATATATGCGGGATACCACCCGCATATCAGCGCGAACAGCACCGAAACGGGGCGCTTTATCCCGAGGTCCCTGCTCGATATCCAATAGGCTATCACCGGCACAAGGCTCATAAGCGCGCCGTTAATTACCAGCATGATCCTGTATCTCATATAGGGATCGTCCGTCATGCCGAAAACCGGGATATAAAACAGGCTCTGAAAATAGCCGTAATACCCGCCCGTGCACACCGTGTCGTGCCAGTTATACCCGTTCGCCAGCGCCGCTACCGCCGTTACGCTGTATTCGTCGGGCGTAAGATTGAATATCGTGGTACACAGCGTCATCAATATGTGTATCACCAGCGTCGCGGCGTACAGCGCGGGCATTATTATAATATCCGCCTTTGAGCCGCGCTTCTGTGACGATTCTTCTGTTAGCTCCATGTCATCCCTCCGTTTTTGTCTCTCCCGCGGGTACGCTGTCGGCGGAGCGCTTATATCTGATATAATCCCTCGCGCTGTCGCCCACCGCGTACACAATATAATCCGAGGTCGTCCCTATTATCTCCGCGCCGGTGGTGAGCGTTATCTCTTCATTCAATGTGGTTATCAGCAGACAATTATCAGGGATATTCTTCACCCTCCTTGTAATGCTGACCGACGCGTCAGGATTCATAAACTGCACCAAGGACGACATTCGCGACGACAGCCCGTAGGCTGCTATCGGCGGCGACTGCGGATCGTTATATATTATCTGCGATATCTCCCGCGCGGGAAGTATATTCTTCTCGTTATCCTCCGCTCTCATGGGAAGATATTCCGTGCCCGCATAGACCGTGGTGTACACGAATACCCCGCAGAGGACCACCGAAAGTATCTGCACATAATGCCTGTTTGAGCATGAACAGAATACCACCATCAGCGCGAACAGCCCGAAAACACAAGCTGACATTATCACAAAGCTCATGCTTGTGAGCGGCTCGGAAAGCTCCTCGCTTATCCTCCAGGGCATAAGCGCCAGTATGGGAGATTCGCGGTAATTCGGCGCGTCCCTTACTATCGGATACGCGGAGACCGCAAACGCGAAGCAGGCGTAGGCATAGACCGCCGCTCCCCAGAAAATATGCCGCAGCTTATAGCCGTACATAAACAGGAATATCAGCGCCAGCATTACCGCAAGAGGCGCGACGCTGTCGGTATATCTGCCGAATATCACCAGATCTTTAGCCGAGCCTATGCTGTTGGAATTGAACTTGAACAGCGCCGACATCAGCATCGTTCCGCCTACCGCGAAAAACGCGTACAGACCGAACAGCATAAGCCGCGTGCTGTATTGGTGCTCCGTCGGCTCGTATTCCTTGGTGCCGTCCTCGTCGATCTCCGCGCGCCTTTTTTCACGCGCGTTTTCCGTTAGCCGCGAGCTAATCATCACCGATATCACTATCAGCGCTATCGCGCCAAGTCCTACCGTGGAGGTCATAAACGTATATATATGACCGAACAGCGTTGAGAAGAGTCTCCCTATGCCACCGCCCTCCAGCAGACCCGAAAGCCGTCCCAGCTCGTTTTCCGTCACGTTGCCCGAGGCGTTCCCGTTCCACACCGCGTTCTTTATCGCCGACGCGCAGAAGTGTTCCGTCACAAAGGACAGCGCCATGGTTATGAAAAAAACGGGGAGGTTCAGTATCTTCTCCTTAAGCCATATCCGCATTACAAGCAGCGTTACCACCAGCGCCGCCGCCACCGCGATAAGCCGCGAATGCGCCGCATAGCACACCGCGCACATAAATCCCGACAGCATTGACATGGCGAAGCGGGAATGGGAATTCTTCCTGTCCCACGCCATAAATACACACCATATCAGCAACCAGGGCAAAAGACTGCATATCGATTCGTTCCAGATAAATTTGGAATGGGCGACGTAGGTTATATAAAGTCCGCTGCAAAGCGCTATAACTATCTTCTGCCACACCTTGCCAACGCCCAGCTTTGACGACAGGTGATAGGCGATCAGCGGGATAAAGCTGATAAGTATGCCGTTTACCACCAGCATTGCCTTATACAGCGCCGCGGGATTCCCCCCGAATACCGAAAAAAGCGGCGCGTAGAATATCGCCTGGATATACCCGTAATAATATCCGATATGCTGCATTATCCCCGACCAGTCGCGCCCCGAATAAAACGCCGCGACGCTCGCCGTGCCTATCTCGTCGGGCTGTATGGCGGGAAGCTCGGGTATCATCGCCAGCAGCGCGTGCATTACCACCGAGCAGGCAAACAATATGAACATTACCCCTCGGTCGCCAAAGGAATAATAGAATTTCTCAAGTTGCTTCTTCATCGTTTTTTATTTCCTCTTTGGTGTAGCTGCAAACATTATAATTGCCGTAATTTGTGTTGGTATTGTTGTATTCTATACGCTTGACGTGAAAAAGGGTTTCGTCGATCACCCTGCGGCAGCCCGAGATAGCGTCCGCCACAAGCCCGAAAATACCTATCTGTATCCCCACGATAGCCAGCACCGCCATCAGCACCAGCGACTGAATGTGTCCGTTGCCCTCGCCCATGCATAGGTATACTACGAACCTTATCCCCAGTGCCAGCGCCAGCAGCACGAACACCATAGCTATGGCGAGGAAGGTCTTGAGGGGCTTTCTCATAACATAATTGCGGATAATAGTCCCGCCCGAGCGCTTGATATATCCCCACATTGACTTGAACAGGCGGCTTTTGCGCAGCTCGGGGTTGGTGTCGATATCCACCGACATTATCCTCGTTCTGTCCGCGCCCGCGGTGATGATGGTCTCAAGGGTGTAGGTGTAGTCGGAGAGCACGTTCAGCCGCATTGCCGCCTCTCTTGTGTAGCTGCGGAAGCCGCTGGTGGTATCTGCGACATCGGTGCCGCTCGCTTTCCTTACCACGCTGCTGCCCAGCTTCTGGAGCTTCTTTTTCAGCGGCGAGAAGTGCTCTATCGTATCGGTGCGGCGGTTTCCTATCACCATGGTCGCTTTGCCCTCCAGCAGGGGGCGCACCAGCTTCTCTATGTCCTTGCCCGCGTACTGGTTGTCCGCGTCGGTATTCACTATAATATCCGCGCCCAGCCGCAGGCACGCGTCTATTCCCGCCATAAAGCCCTTGGCAAGCCCGCGATTGTGCGTAAAGCTCACTATATGGTGGACTCCCAGCTCCTTTGCGCGCTCGACCGTCCTGTCGGTGCTTCCGTCGTTTATGATAAGGTATTCTATCTCGTCTATCCCGTCTATATGGCGCGGCAGGTCGCGTATCGTTACGTCCAGCGTTTCCGCCTCGTTATAGCATGGTATCTGAATTATCAGTTTCATTTTGCTATGATTCCGTCCTTTTGTACGTTATTTTCGTATGAATTATTGAAGAAGTCTCGGCAGCAATCCCATGCTCGCCGTCATAAGCATTAGCGCCAGAAAGCCTATCGCTGCCCTTAACCAAGAGGGTCTGCCGCTTTCGGAGAGCGCTTCGTAGTAAGCCTCGCCCCGCTCCCGCATACGAGAGCGTATCTTTTTTATCTGCTTTATCGCGTGGCGGTAATACAGATAATCCCCGAAAAGGCACAGCACGACCGTCATCGCGAAGCTCAGAAATCTGCACAAAGACACCAACGCGTATACGCCGTTTGAGTCCTCTAAAATCCCCCCGTAAACCAGCAGCAGCGGCAGTGACGTCGCCAGCGTTATCAGCAGCGCTCCGATACCCAGCAGGTCCATTTTGCGGTAAAACTGGTACACCGGTGCGAACAGCCCCGAGCAGAGGTTCATGAACACCTTGGGTCGTTTGCCCGCGATACCGCTGCGGAATACGCTGAACGCTCTCCCGTAATGGAAAACCGACGTTGACGCATAGGCGCAGAGCTCGCGTATGCTCACCCCGTCCTCGCCCTCGGTGCTGTCGTTAAGGCGGTCAACTATCCGCTTATAATAATCCTCGGGGCTTTCCATATCTTCCATGTCCTGTATCGCGGGCATGGGCTTGGGTATGGGTGTTCCCGCGGGGTATTCCGCGTGATGTGGGTCGGTGCTCTCGGGCTCGGGGGCAGGCTCCTCCCCGGGGAGATATCCGTTCCATATGAACCCCTGCGCGTGATACTCCTCCAGGGCGCATTTGTTTTTCGTGAGGTAGCATACCCTGTGGTGCGGGGCTCCGCACTGCGGGCACACCACTATGTCCGCTTCCCCCGTAAAGGGAGCTCGGCAGACCGGGCATAATTTATTTTCAAATTTTGACATATCTATCCTTTCGCCGTTTTCCCTTGGCATACACATCTTTAGTATACCATATTCTGTGCGTAATTTCAAGCGATAAATACCGTTTTATGTGAAAATATTGTAAAAAATACCGCCCTCGTTTCCGAGGGCGGGTGATTCAAACCTTTTCAATGCCGATCTTTAGCCTGTATCTTCTTTTTATAAAAAAGATTCCTGCCGTCAGAAGCAAAACGATCAAAAAAACAACCGCGGCTTGTCTCCACATTCTGCCGATATGTTCCCCCATGTCGGCGGGGTCGATATCCATTGCCGAATATACCCAGATGTAAGGCAGCGGCGTAAGCTCAAGCGCGGTCACTACTGCCGCCGTTACCATATACTTAACAATATTGCAGCGTGACAGCGTTGTTACAAAATCAGCCGCGCACTGCGCCGACAGGGTAACAAGCAGGCTGAAGCTGATCATAAAAACGCCCCTCGGGATATCGTGACAGCTATTGTAAAGAAGAGCAAACGCTATCGTATAGAGTATTAACGCTGCCGCCGCTAATAGTATCGCTTTCGGCGCTTTGTTGTTCAGAATATAATTTGTTTTTTGGGTCAACATGATATCCTCCTCTCATTTCCCTGTTGTTACCTTGTTTTTTTCGTACCCTCTGTGTTAACGTCCAGGTAAATGGAATACTGTCTTTCCGGCCAAGTAGCGGTTTTGGTTGTAAGGCTGTACTCAATATAAGCATACTTATGTCCAATGAGCGGGTCTTTATGTTATATATTTCCAGCGGAATCACATTTCATTGATAGTGTATAATCTGTGTTCATTCCCCCAGCTGATGTAAATGTGTACGAAAGCGTTACCTTTACCGAAGCCTTAACAAACAAAAAGCCATCGCTGGAGTCGGCGGTCAAACCGGTTTTAGTCATTTTAACGCCACTCCCCGGATCGAATTTATACGTTTTTGATGTACAAGAAACGGTATTCTTATCCTCATTGTATTTGAATTTACATGTCAGCGATGCGGTT
>CAMWLH010000026.1 GCA_947175045.1 uncultured Clostridia bacterium
CCGACCACTCTAATTCTGTGGGCAATGTATTTGCCGAGAAAATCTCATGCAGCACTCCGCTCTCATTAGCATGGACAGTATCAATAGCGCGCAGCGTTCCGCTCTCGTTCACTGTAATGCCGGTCAGCTCGTGAAGCACGCCGCTTTCATTTACTGTTATGGACAAACTCTCACCGCCTTAATACTTTCCATACCAATAGCCCGATGGGCAGTTCGACGTTGTAGCCGCTGCCGTACCTGTTTTCAGCACGTTCGGACCTGCGGGACCTTGCGGACCCGTCGCGCCTTTGGCACCTGTCGCCCCCGTATCTCCTTTATCGCCTTTATCACCCTTTGCTCCCTGGAGACCTTGAGGACCTGTTGCTCCCGTAGCGCCCTTGGGGATAGTCAGATTTAACGTTGTAACCGTCCCGCTCGTGGACACCGTTGCCGCTGCGCTGCTCCCTGCCGCGCCCGTGGTAACCGTACCTATTTTGATATTAGTGACCGCACCTATATCTCCCGCCGAATGCGTGTGATTTGCGGCGGCAAAGTCCGAGGCGTGCTTGCCGTCTACCGTGTCGGAATCTCCGCCGTTTGCGGGGAGAGAAGTCGGGATTTCGCTCTTATCGGCTTTTACGTTCAGTGCGGCAGAAATATCATTGATAGCCTGTTCGAGACTTATTCCCGCACTCTGCGCGGCAGAGAGAGCTTCAATCGCCTTCATATAAGCTACATTAGCCTTTTTATCGGCAATAAAGCACACCTCGTTAAACTGTTGTGCGGTAGGCACACCATTTATGCCGCCGACGATCTGGACCCAGCCCAGTTTCCAATCACTTTCATCAATATTTGACTTTACAGCGTCCTCCGCAAACGCCGTTTCAAAATTCAATTCCATAGGCATACTCCTTTCATAGAGATTGCGCGAATTTACCCTGCCCGAAGCCGAGAACATATTCGCTGACGTCCTTAAACCCGAAAACGTCCATACTGTGGTAACTTATGTTCGCCCTTACCCCCGCGGGCTTGACGGATACTCCCGCAGAAGTGAGCAAGCCTATCGTTTCGGTGGTGAGCTGAGTACCGATACCAAGAGAAAAAGCGGCGGGAGAAGCCCGGCTTTCGTGGTATGCTATGCTTTGAGCGCCGTACAGCAGCTTACAAGCATCGTAAAGTTCTTCTAAGGTACATCTGTTTGTATTTAGCAGCATTTTATATTTAAGTAGAACGCGGTAGATGTCATCGGTAAAGTCGTAGCTGTACATTGACATTGCCTCCGCCCTTGTCAACCCGATTATACTGCCGAGCATATCAAGCTGAGCACCCCTCGCGCTGTCGATATTGCGCTCCGAAACAAGACATTTAAAGACTTCGTTTAATTCGTCGAGCTCCGCGGATATTGCCCGTATAAGCCCCGATATATTGCTTTTGTTTTTAAACTGCTGCGGGATATCCGAAAGCCATTCACTGCTAATCACTCAATACCACCTCGATCCTATCATAGGAAAATTCGGGCAACTGCCGCGCCGTCGCCGTAATTGTGTCAAGCTCGTAGCTTGTCGGGGTATCGTTTATGTTCTCTGACGCGTGCGCCTTAATGCTCACATAACCAACACCAGATAAGTTCTGATACAGCGGAGACAGGAACTTCTGTAATATACAATTGCTCCCAATTTGCGCAATATCGTCGACGTTGTTCATAATGGTGTCCTGCGTTATTTCCGAAAAGCTCTGCGGAGCTACACACCCCTTTATCAGGCTAAGCTCTATCCTTACCCACACATACAACACCGACGGTCTGCTGAAATAAACGTTGTGGCTGTTCTTGTACTCGTCTATTATGATATTTTCTATGTTGCCGAAGGTGGAAATACCGACGGGCTTCTTACTGAGGATCATATCGGCTATTCCGCTGTCTGTACCGCCTTGCACAACGATTTCTATCGAATGAGGCGGTCTGCCAAATTCGTCCGTTATATCGGTGTCGTTTTCATATGCCGTAATATACTTTACACCCTGAACGTTGTTGAAAATAGCCGATGTTATGCTGCTCAGCATATTGTCAGACCTTAAAGCTATGCGGTTTATGTAAGACTGCCGCGCCTCCGAATCCGTTGCGTCAAGCCGTCCGAGAACAGGGTCCTTGTCGTTAGTGACCGATTGCCAGCCGTCAATAAGCATGGCTATCTCGGTAACCGTGCCGTTAGGAATAACCACCTCCCCGTATTCCAGCGTTTCAAAGAGCAAATTAGAGGTGCAGGATGTAACCATAAGATTCGCAGACAGTACAAGCACATTCTCGCTGTTCCCGTTATCGTCACTTATGGTGAGCATTTCACGTTCGTTATCTTTGTCGTATTCCACCGTTGAGGTTATTCCCGATGCTTCGGAAATACCCGCGGAAAGAGCCTCCAGTATCTCCTTAGAGCCGTCATTTTCACGAGGGGTATATGAATATGTAACCGAGTTCAGGGTAAGGCTGTAAACGCTCTTATCCTCTATTACTGCAACAGATATGCTTCTGAAGTTGTTTCGGCTTATTGTCTGGGCTTTCGCGCATTGGAGAGTCTTAACGGGCTGGGTAGCGGATTTGACCGTAGTTCCGTAAGGTATCTCCGTGCCGTCCTTGCCAACGCATTTCAAATTATATACCGTTCTTGCCTTTTTCAGGCGGATCACACCGCCGTACTGCATGGCATTGTCCAGATTAACACCAGTCGCACTGCTTGGGTACATGGCGAAATAGGTGTCCGCGGCGACCTCCCAAAGCTCCGCTATCCTGTCGGCAAAGGAGGTAACAAGCACTCCTATAAGCGATTGAGGATCAATAGTGGTATCAACTCCCCACTCCGCCTTAAGCCTTGCGTGGATATCTGCGGATATAGTATCAAGCCTTTTCATCGCGAAACCGTTATCTGTTACGCCGTAATCAGGCATTTGTGCTCACCTCGTCTTTCAGAATATCACCGGTATCGGTCACAACCGTAAATTTTACGGTAAGAGTCCTGTCAACCCTGCTGAACAAAGCGCTGACGGACTTCACAGAGGAAACGCCCTCGATCTCCGACAGAGCTTCCTCAAAGATACGCGCTACGGTATCCATATCGGCGTTTTGTGCAAATATATAGTCGTAATAGGGCATTCCAAGCTCAGGATTGAATTTCCACTCGCCCCCGAACCACAACAGCTTTATCCGTATGCTTTGAGCAAGGCTGTCAACTAACTGAATATCCGAACCGTTAAGCTCTATATCCCCGTCGAGCCCCAATTTTATATCTTTCATTGAAGCCTCCTATCCCTTTGAACAAGTTCCGCCATACACGATATTGCCGCTTATGGTCAGATTTCCGTCTATTTTGACGTTCCCATCGGCAACAGTCAGCCTGGTGCTTCCGACGTTTACCTCTACCCTGCCCTTTTCAACGTCGACAGTAGTTTCTCCGCAGAATATTCTTACCTTGTCGTTGTCAGAAGCGTTTTTCACAGCGGGAACAGCGCGGTTTGAAAGACCGACTATCGCGATCGCGTTTGTAAGATCATATTTCAATGAGATATCCTGAGTCATACCGTTTTGCCAGCCGCTAATATCTTGCTCCGAGAATATCAGCAGACAATCGTCGCCTGCTTTGATAGGAAACGCGATACCGACATTTGCGGTTACCGAACAGCACGTTATAACAGGAACACTGCTTATCAAAGGATAATCCAGGCTCTGTCCATTCACCGTCATGACACCGTATGGCTTTACAGTTGCAGTCCCGTTTGAGGCGTTGTATTCGAGTATACGCGCTGAAACGGCGGTATGAATATCGTTTATCATACCGCTGACAAGCACTTTCATCTGTTTTACAAATTCCTGTACCATCACGCCTCCACGATCTGTGCCGTACAGCACCAATCCCCGCTGAAATTGTCTCCGTAAATAACTAGTTCCTTTACTCTGTATGTTCCGTTTATAGCTCTACTTTCAATCCGAACGGTATCGTTTATGTTAATGGCAGCGTTCATAAGGTATTTGATCTCCCAACCTTTAAGAGTATCTCCGCCGTCGGAAGCCGCAAACGTGACCTGCTTGGGAATATCCACAAGTCCCGTTTCGGTATTGAGCAGATATGCCTTTGTATTAACGGCTTCATTGGCGGTGAATATCTGTAATACTCCGTTCTGGATACTCCAATTCAGTCCGCATATGCCGCAAATCTTGGACAGAGCCGCCGAAGCAGCTCCCACAAAGGAAAAACCATTGCAGCAGCTTTTGAAAACAGCTCTTTGAGAATAAGCGACAGCAACGCCGAGCGAGCTTGCTATTCTCTCGATTATCGTTTTGCAGCCGATACTTCCCGCATAGGAAAGCGTTATGTAAGAATTTTTAAGCAGAACACAATTCTCAACAAACTCTATCTCCGTCTTTCGGTCTGCGCCGTCAAGAGATGTGGAAACGTGCGTTACGTCACCGCTGATTATCCTTGCGAGATTATTTCCGTAGCCTGCCTGGAGCTCGATCTCGCAGTTTTCAAGCTGTAAAACGGCAAGCTGGGAATCATTCAGATTCCAAATGCTTATAGTCCCCGTGTTTGAGGTTTCGCTGTCAGATTTCTCGATCGAGAAATCAATATGCAGAGCAGCGCCGCTTTCGTTGGATATACCGCCTACCTCAAACGTGCGTGATTTGGATACTCCTATTCGGAGTTTGTATCTTCTGTCAAAATTCTCGTTCATAATTCCACTCCAAGGTCTTTATATGGCAAATAAACGAATTCAGCCTCACCATTAAGAAAGCTGTTTCTGCCTATTATCTCATTATCCGAAACCGCGCCGAACGTCCCCATAGGCATTCTGTCGTCCCTGTACCAGAGATTGAGGGGAGAATTGGGAACGAGCTTCATTGACGCGACTATCGGCTTTTCATCAAGCGTATATACTCCGAAAAGCCAATAACCTCCGCTTACGCAATAGGTAAACCGAAGCAGTATCTCCTTTCCGTCAAGCACAATTCTGGAAAAGCTGTCGTTCATATCGGGAACGCTTATAACCATTTTACTCTGCTACTCTCCTATCAAATTTGATATCATGTCGGATAATCCGTTTACGGCGTTATACAGTATTGATCCTTTTTTCTTTGTATCTTCCTCGGTCTCGGCGGTGGTTGAAGCCGTGCCTGCGCTTGTTCCCGTTGCTCCGCTGCGGCTGTATGAGGAAACAACGTCTACCACCTTTGCCTTTGTAACGCGGATCTGTGTAAGCCCGATGGTTATTTCCACCGCTTTGCTCATGTCCTTGCGCGGAATAGACATACTTGCGATAACCATATTCTTATACACTCCGCTTATCGTTGAGCGGTAAGTGACGGGCTTCCTGCTTTTATAAAGCTCGATAAGCTTGCCGCGTACAGCCTCCATACGGTGCTTATTGTTGCCGAAGTAGTCTCTGTAAGTCACGGGCAGATTACTGGCAATAACGGTTATATTTACGGTAAGCGGCGATAGCGATATATTGTCCGAAACGGAATATCCGTCCTCAACGGGATATTGAGGTATCTCGGCTTTGTAGTCCGCCGTTTCGTTCACCAGCACGTCAAATTCAATGTCACCCAGTGTTGTCGGTCTTTTTCTTGGCATTTTATCAGCCTCCGTACTGTACGCCCCGCGCGAGAATATCCACACTGTTGTCCGCCGCGCCCTCTATAGCGTCCACAGCCCGGTCAATATTCTCGTCGGAAGTTCCGTATATATTGGTCGTGGTCTCATTATTTACGGTTATATTGCTTGTGTTGCTGGTATTTGCCGCGTAATTGTACGCGCCGTCCGCGGTGCTGCCGTAGGTCGGAGATAACTTTTCCAGATCAAGACCGAGCGCGGCTAATTCATCGGCTGTATAGAAATTAAGATTGAGCGAGCCGTTTTCCTCCATCTGTCTGCGGCGGCTTTCCGCGTCCTCCGAATTTACGGTATCGGCAAAATGCTGCTGCCAGTAATACAGCTTCTCGTTGGTGTCAACTATTTCGTCAATAGCTTGATTTAAAGCGTCCTCCGCACTCATTCCTGCTCGCATAAGGGCGTTGCTTCTCATTCTCACGTCGCTGTCCATGTCCCCGTACTTATTTTGCAGATCAAGCTCGTTTATCTCATCGGCGTGAGTTATCTGATACAGATAGCTTCCAAATCCCTTCCAGAACTCCTTGACCTCGTTGTACCACTCTGAAAGATGCGTACCGAAAAGGCTGTCCACGAATTTCAGACAACTGTCGAAGGTGTTGCAGAAACCATCGGAGAACTCCTGCAAGCCCTTTTCGAAATCTCCGTTAAGGAAATCAATAATTCCCTCCAGCATCGGTATAATGCCGTTATCAATTATATCCGTAAGTGTTTCGGCGATCAAAGGCAGCGCCAGCACCAGAAATTCCGCTATAAGCTCAAAAACGGGCTGAATAATCTCCCATAATTTTGCCAGCGTAGTAAGCAGAGCCGACCCGAGCCTTTGCAAAGTGGGCAGCGTGCCTTTTATCGAATCCCACAGGTCAATAAAGATCTGCCTTACATCATCGGCGTTTATGCCCATTTTCTCAAACAGAGAACCCATTAGGCTGTCGTTTCCCTGCATGAAGTTGATAAAATCGTCTATTACAAGGAAAATGGCAAGCAGCAGGAGCTTCAAGCCCATTCCTTTCTTGTTGATAAGCCCGAAAGCAGAGGCTACCGCCTTAAGCACAGAAATAAACTTAGCGCCTACGGCGCTGCCCGCAAATGTCAGTATCAGTCCCGAAACCAGTTTCAGAAGATTTTCCGTACCTCCGAGCTTGTCCGCCACCTTTTCAAGCGCCTCTTTCGCCTTATAAAGCCCCGCCATAATAACGTCGAAAACCTTTACCATACCGTTAGCAACGGTTTTGGTTATGCCAAAGGAGCTGTTAAAGTCGTCAACAAAGTTCCCCCACCTATCCTTGATGATCTGCAGCGAATCCGAGACAGACAGGTCGGTTTCGGCAAAGGCGGCGTTTATGGTATCTGCGTTATTGACAAAGGCGCGTTTGAGCTGTTCAAGCGAAATACCGCCGGAGGAAGCAAGCTTCTCCAGCTTGTCGGTCGTTGTGCCAACTGTTTCGGCAAGATACTTTGCCGCCTCGGGAGCGGAAGTCAGCATTGTTCCGACCGTCTGCGACGATACGGCGCCCTTTGCAAAGGAATCGGCTATGCTGTTCTGCAGCGAGGCGATCTGACTGTCCTCCATGCCGGAAGCCTTAAACAGCTTACCCGTAAGCGCGGTAAACTCAGTCGCTTCATCAACGCTTGAAAACGAAGCCGGTGCGGATTTCAGCAGCTTGGCGACAATATCCGATGTTTGACTGTAGGACAGCCGCGTTTCATTGGCGGTATCCAGTATTTTCTTCTGGATCTCCTCCTGATCGCCCAGTTCTTTTGTAGCCGCGCGTATCTTATCGTTGATATTACCGTATTCCTCGGCGGTCCGATTGAGGGATTTCAGCGATATCCCTATCCCCAGCACCGACAATGCCTGCACAGCTGCCTGCTTTATCGTGCCAAAGGTTTTGGAAAATGCTTCGGAGATGTTCTCTGCGGTCTCGGAAGCCGTCTTTTCGGCTTGCGATTTGGAATTAGGATCCGTCTCGTAAAATATGCTTGCGACAAGCTCCGCAACCGTCATTTGATCATCTCCTTTTGCTCAATTCGTCATGCCTGCAGGCTTCTATATCCTTTTTCATTCGATACAAGGCATATAATTTCAAAGCCTCGTCTAAGGTATAGAAGTTTTCCAGCTCAGATTTGCTTGCGAGATGCTCCTGTATAAGCAGATACATTCTCAGCTCCAGCTCGCTGAACTGCGTTATGTCGAGTTCTCCGTAATCACCGATTGTGCCATCTTGCTCAACCGACCTGCGGCACCGCCATATTGGTTGGTCAGCTTCCCGAAAAAACCGTTGTAATTCAGCTTTATAACCTCTAACGCAAGCAGGTACATATCCTGCACGTTCTCGCAGAACACCTCGTTCGCAAGGTCAGATGTCAGCCGTTCTCCATCGGGATACTCCTCGTTGATTACCGTGATATTCTTTCCGTCGATAAGCAGCTTTTTGAGCAGTCTTTCAACAGCATCTCCGTCAAAAGAGCTGAAAGCGTCGCTTACCGCGCGTATCTCCTCAGCGCCGAAATCGGATATATCCTCATCGCTTCTCAAAAGCGGTACTATTCCAACGAGAAGAGGAGCTGCCGTTTTAAGCAGCTCCCCGCTCAGATTAGCCGCACGAAAAGCGGGAAACGGGAATATTGCAAATTCATTGCTTCCTATCTTTACGTTTTTTGCCTCAAACTGTTTCATAGCTACCCTCCGTTATCCGTCCTTCAATGTAGCGTTTGCCGTCTGTATGGCCCACTGCCTGTTATTGGTGTCCTTACCGTATCCTCTGTCCGCCTGCTTGGTTACCCATGCATTTTCCGAGGAGAACACCAGACCTCCCTTGATATCCTTGATAAGAATGGGAAATATCCCATCCCCGCTTTCAATGTCCCTGTCATACAATGACTGGAGATACTTGCTTGAATCTGAGGTTTGCAGCAGAGTAAGCTGAACCTGATAGGACTGATTGGGGTCGATTGCTCTCGCGACCTCGCCGTCACAGCCGAATTTTGACATTATTCCGTTGCCCACCTGCGAAATGGTTAGAAAGCTGTCGTCCGCAAGCCCCGATACCGCATGAGTGCCGATAGCGACCACTACCTCACGGCTGTTGTAGGTTTTTACTTTTACACTTGGCATTATTTACCTCCTTATGTTGTCAGAACGCCGACGATTTTTACGGCGTGGATTGCTCCAGCAAGCCTCGCTGTAAATTTACAGTTGTTGAGAGTTCTTGCGGCTTTTTCCGAATCGGTCACGTTTACGGCGTTGGGAACGGAAACCGTAAATCCGGCGATCTCGTTTCCGTCCGAATCATACTCGGTAGGTGCTATGCCGCCGTTCGCCTGCCCCTCTTTAAGTGAAGCAATCATCTGATTCTCTATAAGAGCTATCCCCGAGTTGGTAAAGGGTATCTTGGGATTCATGACAAACAGATTGTAGATTTTCTTCTGCATATCGTTATGCAGCCAATCACGAAAGCGTATGGTGTCTATCCATTCGCCGCCGCACACCTTGCCGGTAAGCGTTATGTTCTTGCCCGCGCAGGCTATGTAATAATTCAGATTTGCCTTGTCAAGCTCCGCTATCTGACTGCTTGTAAGAACTGGCGGAGATATCTGCGACAGCGTCTTGTAAGCCCATGTTTCCGAGCCGCTGGTATATCCAAGACCAACCGCCATACAAGCGACATGGGTATAGGCATTGTAGGTCTTGCTGTCCTTTTCGGCGTAAAATCCGAAGGTCCTCATGCTTCCTGCGGAAACAGGATTGGTAAGGCTATCTGTCGTAAAGCCGAGTATCTTCTCCTGAGTTTCTATCCATGCCGTGGCAAGACGGGTATCCTCCGCGCTTGCATCGTCAAGCAGCGCAACACCGTACCAAACGTCGTTTTCTATCGCGCGTGACAGCGTATCGGTTATATCCTCGGGTATTTCCTCGGAAATTTTCCGCACAGCTATGTATATCTTTTCCGCTCCGTTCGCGAAAGCGACCATAGCCGCCTTTGCTATCGGATCATCCGTTAAGCTCCACCCTGCTTCCGTAACCTCCGTGATATCCGAATATTCCCCAACGTCGGCGGGAGCTTTCGCGGGGCTTTGCAGCGGCGCGGGTCCTATAAGCAGCATATAGTTAAAGCTGGTGCTGTCCAAGACAGCCGACTGAATACTTATGCTGACGTTTACGATTTTATCAAGCAAATTGCTCATTCAATTTCCTCCTCTATATTGTTGACCTGTTCAAACCACCCGTTTGACATATCGGACAATTCCCGTGTTCCTCCGCCCGAGGAAGTGGGAAATACGGCAACGCCCGCTTTCCCGACGCTTTCGGTCAGAAAGCTCACCTGATAGGTCTGTATAGCCCTATACTCATATGCCGTATCAACGACCGCCGATATATCGTCCGTGGGGGAATCCGTTCTTACCGCTATTTCATACCTGTCCAGCTTCTCGGTAACATAATCGGAGATGAAATAGTGCGAAAACTCTACAAGGTCCGATACCGCCGAATTTTCATAATACGTATCACCGCCGATCTCGACCTTATTCCCATGAGTAAAAATCTGCACTTCAAGACGCGCTGTAACCGGCTGTATTCGCCTTATTTCGGGCGAAACCGATTCGGTTATATAATGTTGTGTGGGAACGAAGTTGTCCATTTTGAGCTTGATTAAGGGCTTATTTGGCTTTACCGCCTGCTGCTCGCTCCACATAACGTCGGCGGCGGAGAAATACTCTTTGACAACGCTATATATTATCTTCTTCAATGCGTCTATTGTCATTTTTCTGATATCTCCCCTTCCGAAACTATGGTGAACTCCGATTCATAGTGAGCAAGCGGGGTATGCTCCCATTTGCTTACAGAGGTACATTCGTACCATAAGCCCTCAAACAAAACTCTGTCAGCGGGTATGCCGTTGAACTGGTCGGCGGTTTTTATGGGAAAGGTCCCGAAAGACTTTATAACCTTAATTCTCCGCCTGCCCTCGGGTAAGGTGTCCTGATTTTCGGTAACGGGCTGAATGTTCAAATACACATCAAACTCATTATAGGATTTTGCGGCATATCCGCTGACGATCCTCTGCTGCTCGTATCTGCGAAGCGTATACCGCTTTTTCCACAGCTTCATTCCTCATCTTCACCCTTTTCCTTTATTACATAATGCACCGATTGCCGCATGGTTCCCGTGTCGATAAGCGGTTTGTCCGAGCCTTTCTTATCTATCGTGGATTGAGCGTTTGGAACAAACTCTCCGTTTCTGATATAATCCTGTACCTCCCCGACAACCATAGCGCCGACCTGCTTCAAGGCTTCCTCCGAAGTGATATCGCCCGATATGACACGGCGCTTTTCAGCCTCCATGAATTTTGTGATTTTCTCTCCGCGACTATCTATCGTCCCTCTTATAAAGGGTCTGGAGGGCGCGCTTGACGTACCGAGCTCGTTCCACATTGCCACATCAAGGACGGTGACGGTTTTGTCCTCCTCTGTCTGACCATTCTTGTTCCTGCGCTTCGCCTTTTTTCCGTCATTCTGAAAACCGACATGAATCTCTTTTCCGCAAAGCTCCTCCAGTTGTCTTTTCATGTTCTCGCCCTCGGGCGTAAGTCTGAAATTGGTACGAACCAAAAAAATCAACCTCTCTATGACGAAACCGTGATCCCTATAACCATACTCTTTCTGAGCTGTAAATACTGCACCCCGTAAACGGTAAGTGCAAGCTCGGCGTCGGAAAGCAGATTGTTCGCCTGCGACGTCGAAAACCCTATTGACGTACTGCCTTCGCTGTAAGATGAAACGGCTATCATATCGGCTATGCTCCCCGTTTCGCTGTCGTAACCGAGACCGTTCATCTTCATCTTATGGCAGCACAGTAAGGCAAGAGCCAGATTATAGCTCTTGCCGAATGCTTTTCTGCTTACCAGCGGCGATACAAGCTCTGTCCACCTGCCAAGTGTTTCGGGATCGGTTTCCTTAAACTCAGGGGCGATCATGCGCACAGTTTCTTCTATCGTCATATATGCCTCCGTTACTTGGCGAGCCTTGCCTTCTTTTTGCTGTCCTCATCAGAAGTCTCCTTGTCGGTTTTTTCGGGAGTGCCGGGGGTATCGGGTATAGGCAGTTTGTCCCCAGCCGAAGGAGCAGCGGGAGCAGCCGCGATATTAGTCTTTTCGGAAAGCTCCCCGCCTTTGATAAACGCCTTTATGACGGGATTTTTCATCAGCGTTTCGTCCGCCTCAAATTCCTCGCCGGGGAGAATGGCTCTCTTGCTGATGTTTATGATCTTTCTGCTGCTGTTTACGAGTATCATAATTTCGACCTCCTTATATGCCCACCGCGATAAGCGCGGAAAGCGGGTAATATATCACAGCGCCTGCCACACGCTGCTCGCAGGGTACGATAACCTCCAGCCCCTTGTTCTGGAGCGGGTACTGATAGAAATTCAGCGGAGTTTCGATAGTCAGCTTCTTGGGGTCGTTGGTATACAGCAGCGCCACAGCGCTGTCGGTATCCGAATAGGGGTTAGTTTCCTCGCTGTCGGATTCGATCTCTGAGATATCATAGATATTCTTAAGATAGGGCGCATTGTCCATAATGAATTTCAGCACCGTTATACCCGTATCGGGAATACGGCGTGTGCTGAGATCAATGTAGACGCTCGACGGAAGTGCAAGGGTATCGGGCTTTTCGACGTTTTTAGTCACCTTTGCAACCTGCTTCATCATACCCGTGATATCCGCAAGTATCTGGTCGGCGGTCTTGTCCTTCCACTGAGTAGAGGGCTTGGACGCTTCGTCAGTACCGTCAGCGGGCAGAACGTACAGCGGGATATCATTGCTCTTGCTGAGTATTCCCATGATATTGTTTTCCTCGTCGCCCGCCCACGCGATCTTATTGCTCAGCCTTTCGATCTGATACCTTGCGGATTCAGCCTTACGAACATCAAGGGACTTGCCCGCCATGCGTGAAGCTCTCATATCCTGCGTAGAATATCCGTAGCTCGCGCCGACTGACTTGACATAGCCGGTGGTAGGCTTGCCCTTTACGTCCGCTCGGGGAAGATCTGTCGAATAGTTGTCGATGATCTTCGCGATACCTGTCTTTTCAT
>CAMWLH010000027.1 GCA_947175045.1 uncultured Clostridia bacterium
ACTATAAGCCCATGAACACGGGGGATTTTGAAAATCTTATCGCTCAGAAAACGGAAAAGAAAGAAAACGCATAATGATCGCCGCGCACAGCTGGGCTGTGCGCGGCATTATTTATAATTCTATGGTTTCGTCTGCCATAAACTCGCATTCGCCGCGGTCGTGAGTGACCATGACGACCGTTTTCCCGCGGGTATTTTCCTTGCAGTACTCCATAACCGAGCGCTTTGTACCCTCGTCGAGACCCTTGAACGGCTCGTCCAGGAACAGCGCGTCATACTCTGCCAGCAGCGCTCTGAGCAATGCGGCGCGGCGCTTCATTCCACCGCTGAGCTCTCTTACCGCCTTATCCTCGCAGCCCGCCAGACCCGTTTTCTCAAGCTCCGCGGCTATCTCCCTGCGGGAATACCTCTTGCCCGTGACAAGCCGTATATTTGCCGACACCGTGAGATTTTCGCACAGCCTGTTCTCCTGAAACACCGCGCTTATGCGCTCGGGACGCGTTACCCTGCCGCTGTCGGGGGCAAGTATCCCCATAAGCACCGACAGCAGCGTTGACTTTCCGCAGCCCGATGCTCCCATCACCGCCGTTACGCTCCCCTCGCGGAAAACGTGCGAGAAGCCATTCAGCACCTCATTGTTCCCGAATGCTTTGCATATATCAGACGCTACTATATCCATACCACTCTCACATTCTCTCAACACGTTTTACCATCAGCTTTACAAGCGCCGTGAATATACCCTCGCACAGGCGGCTTACCAAAATTATAACCAGCGTCCATGCGAACAAATCGGCTGTCTCCAGGTAGATTTTCGCCATATACAGCCGCTCGCCTATCGATCCGTCGGGAATACCTATGACCTCCGCCGCCACGCCAGACTTCCAGCACATTCCTATCGCCAGACCCGACGCGGAGCGGAAATAGGGCAGAAGCTGCGACAGATAAACTCCCACGAAACGCCGCCACGGAGGAATATGAAAAATCTCCGCCATAGTTTTCAGCTTGGGGTCGAGGTTGTCAAGACCCTCCAGCATATTCGTATACACTATCGGCACGCATATCAGAAACGACACCAGCACCGACAGGTTTTTCGAGCTGACCCATATCAGTGCCAGTATCGTAAACGACGCCACGGGAATAGATTTCAGCACCGAAACAAGCGGCGCGAAAAGCTGCCTTACCGCCGAAAACTTACCCGAGAGCAGCGCCAGCCCCGTTCCCGCCGCAAGCCCCATGGCAAAACCCAGAAGTATCTTACCCGCCGAGCAGGCTATGCTGCTCCAGAAATCGATGCTAGGAACAAGCTCCGCCAACCGCTTGACCACCGCGACGGGCGTTACAAGCAGTATCTTCTGATTCAGCGCCATTGCACCAAGCTGCCATACCGTCAGCCAGAAAAGCACACATAATGCGGTAATAACACGCTTTTTCATGTCCCCGCTCCCCGTTCATCAGATGTGGTTTTGAAAAAGGCGGCAAACAGCTTTGCCGCCCGAAAAAAATCAACCCGGAAACTCGTAAGCGTAATAGAAGCTGTCCGCGGGAACCGCTCCGCCTACCGCCTGCGGATTCTGCTCAAAAAGCACGTTAAGATAACCCGAGAGCTTATCCTTCATCTCCTCGCCCGTTATGCATACGATATTGCACTTGGGGATAGCCTTTTCCGCTACCGCCGAATTTATGATACCGTATTTCTCCACAAGCTGTGCCGCCTCGGCAACATTGTTGTTGACAAAATCAACGGAAGCCATATAATCCGACAGGAAGCGGTTTACCGCCTCGGGATACTGCTCCGCAAATTCTGTGCGGACTATTACCGCACCCGTGATAAGCGAGCTCCCGTTATCCAACTTGTCCCACTCCTCGTTGAGGTCTACCACTACGTTTATACCCTCGCTCTGGCTCTGTGCCACGGTCGCAAAGGGCTGCGGGAGCATTGCCACGCCGTCCTCGTCAGCCGCCAGCGCCGCCACGCACTCCGCGTGCTCGCTCTTCCACTCGATATTAACGTCGCTTTCGGGGTCTATCCCGTTTTCCTGTAAGAGATAATTCAGCGCGTACTCGGGGGTAGAGCCCTTGCCCGCAGAATATATGGTCTTTCCCCTGAGGTCGGAAATTTCCGCGACGGTATTGCCGTTTTCGCAGAGGTAGAGCACCCCGAGAGTGTTCACCGCCAGCGCCTGAACACCGCCCTCCGTCTTTTGCGAGAGCACCGCTCCCAGGTTCGCGGGAACGCAGCATATATCCACATTCCCCTGCACTATCATCGGCGAGAGCTCGTCGGGCGCGGCTGCTATGGTGAAATCGTAATACAGGTCGCCCGTTTCGTCGTCCTCCATCAGCTTGGTCATTCCCATAGCGGTGGGACCGCTCAGCGCCGCTACCCTTACGGTATCGGGAGCTGCCATGGGCGGCTCGCCGCTCTCGGGAGCGCTTGCCTCGGAGGTGGAGTCGGCTTGCTCGGTGTCGGCAGGCTCCGCGGTATTTTCGGGAGCGCTGTCGGAGCTGTCTGACGCGGGCTCCGAAACGGAATTATCCGAGCTGCCCGAGGTCGTGTCCGCACAGCCCGTCAGAAGTCCCGCGCAAAGCAGCGCCGCGATAAGTGATCTTGCGTTTTGTTTAATTGACATTTCTCTATCCTTTCTTACAAGCAAATTCTCGCACCGCGAAATTTGCAGACCATATACCGCGCCGTATAAAAAAGCGCCCTTTAAGGCGCAGAAACTGTCATTCCGCCGTGCACTGCCCGTCGGATTTCCGTGCCTTTCGCCTTAATTACTTTCGGCGTCAGTATAAGAGATTTTCGGCAAACGCCCATTCCGTCGGGAAAGCTCTTTCTCCCTTCGGTCTGAGATTATTTTGCCGTTCTTTTGAGGAAATATTTCCTTTGTCAATATTATACTATATCGGGTTTGATTTGTCAAGTACAAAAAACGGTTGACATTCGGGAGAAATTTATATATAATAAAGATAATTCAGATTGGCTGATATAAGTTATAATAACCGACAGACGTTTTTACATCTAAGGAGGATAATCATGAAAATTTCTTTCAAAATCCCTGCAATCGCAACGCTGAGCGGGTTGGTTCTGTGCGCGGGAGTGCTTTCCGCGGGCGGAGTGGCTTCCGCGGATAAAGCGGCGGTTGGCGCGCTTCCCGAAAACGACAAGTCCATTGAACAGAGTGTGGGAGTTGTCAAGGACATTTTGCCATCATGGAATTGCTATAAGTACATTGAATATCCCGTAATTTTGACGGAATACCCCGAAAAGCTGCTCCCATATATTGAAGAGCTGGGGCGTATCAACGCGGAGCTTAACAGGGATTATGAGATATGCAGAGCTTTCCCGAACGATGAAGAAGAGGAATATATGATAAAATTTATCACCTCAATGAGCATTGAGGAATTCCGTGACTTCGTATATGAGGGTTATGAGGAAGAACTGGAGTACTCCGATTGGCTTAACGAAAACACTGACGTTCACTATTATTCCGATATATCGACCAAGGATAGCGGAACAGTGGGAGTTATTGAGTATAAGGGCTTTAACGGCGTTATAAAGCATGGCGGTGGGTTCTGGTACTTCGAGGGCAATAATACGGGTGATAACGCGTCAGACGAAGATACCTCCGAGCCCGACACACATTATTATCCCGACGACAGCGACGGAACTATTGCCCATAGTGAGCACGAGTACGGTGTCGACGAGCCTCACGATTTTACAGAAAATTCCACTGTTGGGAACGCGGGCGTTTACCGCGGCGACGGTTGGGTTTATCCCTGCGATTACGCCGATGACATGGCATCGGATATCAGCGAAATCGTCATAGATTACGTCCCTAATGCCGATGACATGACATATGTCAGAGAAGTCAAACGGAATTACGATGAACAAAAGACAAAATATGGACAAATGCTCCCGACCGATTATACAGATATACCGCAGGAAATGACATATGGCATTGTGACGGATATAGACGGTTTGATGGTTAGCCATATGAAATATGTCAGCTCTAACGGAAAAACGGAGATTTATACCGACCGCGAGGGAGAAAAAGTCGCAACACTTGATTATATTGATACGCAAAACGCAGAAATCGTTTTTGAAAACGGTTCTATTGCGTCTGAGGAAGATCTGATATCGGGAACCGCCGTGCTTGTTGAGTATGATATGATAAACGAAACTTACCCCGGAAATATGCACTGCACCCGAATTGTTATTCTTCAGTAGTGAAGTTTCACACGGAAAGTAAATTCAGCGTCGAAGTAAATTTACCGGCAAGCAGGAGGTTCTGGAGCTGCTTAAGGAAACCAGGGAGAAGAAAGAAAAGTAATACGGCAAGGGCGCTCCGAAAACAGAGCGCCCCGATTTTTTGCCCCATGCGAAAGCGCGGGGCTGTTTTTCTTGCAAAAAAATGGCTTTGAAGCGCTTTACCCGCTTGACAGATTGGCAAAATTAGCTTATAATATAGATGTATGTTGTGTCGGCAAGGGTCGGCACCCAATAAATGCCGACAACCGCTCGGAATGGTTCGCGCGGTATTGCGCATAATTTCAGGAGGAAAAAGAATGAGAGTTTACAATTTCAGCGCGGGCCCCGCTGTTCTGCCCGAGGAAGTACTTAAAGAGGCGGCAGATGAAATGCTGGATTACAACGGCACGGGTATGTCAGTCATGGAGATGTCCCACCGTTCAAAGGCATATGACGAGATAATCAAGACCGCGGAACAGGATATCAGAGATCTGATGAACATTCCCGACAACTACAAGGTTCTGTTTTTGCAGGGCGGAGCTTCTCAGCAGTTCGCGGCTGTGCCGATGAATCTGATGAAGAACAAGAAGGCCGCGTATATCATCACGGGTCAGTGGGCTAAGAAGGCTTATCAGGAGGCACAGATATACGGCGAAGCTGTCGCGGTGGCTTCCTCCGCGGACAAGACCTTCTCCTATATCCCCGACTGCTCGAACCTGGATATCCCCGAGGACGCGGACTATGTATATATCTGCGAGAACAACACCATCTACGGCACAAAATTCAAGAATCTTCCCGACACCAAGGGTCATATTCTCGTGGCGGACGTTTCCTCCTGCTTTTTGTCCGAGCCTGTTGACGTAACCAAGTACGGCGTTATCTACGGCGGCGTTCAGAAGAATGTAGGTCCCGCGGGTGTTGTTATCGCTATTATCCGCGAGGATTTGATAACCGACGATGTTCTCCCCGGCACTCCCACCATGCTTAAGTGGAAGACACAAGCGGACAACGATTCGCTTTACAATACCCCTCCCTGCTACGGTATCTATATCTGCGGAAAAGTGTTCAAGTGGATAAAGAAGATGGGCGGTCTGGAGGCTATGAAGGCTCATAACGAGAAGAAAGCCAAGATACTGTATGATTTCCTGGATTCCAGCAAGCTGTTCAAGGGTACGGTAGCTCCCGAGGATCGCTCGCTGATGAACGTGCCCTTTGTTACGGGCAACGAGGAGCTTGACGCAAAGTTTGTCAAGGAGGCAAAGGCGGCGGGCTTCGAGAACCTCAAGGGTCACAGAACTGTCGGCGGCATGAGAGCGTCCATCTACAACGCTATGCCTATCGAGGGCGTTGAAAAGCTGGTAGCTTTCATGAAGAAGTTTGAGGAAGAGAACGGCTGATTTTTTAGGAGGTAATTATGGCTAAGGTTGAAGACAGGTTTGTAAAGGTCTATTCGCAGGGAAACGGGCTTACTTCCAGCCAGATAGACGTTTTTGTGGATAAGGTCACGGGCATAAATTATATGTTCTGTCAAGCCGGCTATGCGGGCGGTCTTACCCCGCTGCTCGACCCCGACGGAAAACCCGTTGTTACCATAGTTGACAAGAAAAATTAAACGCGCCGGGCCGGAAACCGACAGCCACGTTCCGCCCACGCAGGAAAATTTTCGCAAGCCTCCGCGGAAACGGAGCGCAGCGGAGTTTCCACGGGGGCTTGCGCCGACTTGTTCGGCGCGGTGCGAAAATTTTTTTGAAATAAGGAGATCAAAGACATGTATAATATACAGACATTAAATAAGATAGCCGCTTGCGGCACGGATTTACTTGACAAATCCAAATATACCTTCGGAGATGATATTAAGAACCCCGACGCTATTCTGGTAAGGTCGGCGGCTATGCATGATATGGAGCTCGGCGACAATCTTCTCGCTATCGCGAGAGCGGGCGCGGGTACTAATAATATCCCCATTGACAAGTGCAGCGAAAAGGGAGTAGTAGTGTTCAACACTCCGGGCGCTAACGCAAACGCGGTAAAAGAGCTGGTTATCGCAGCGCTGCTGATGTCCTCGCGCAAAATTCCCGCTTCGCTGGACTGGATAAATACCCTAAAGGGTAAGGGCGACGAGGTAGGAAAGTTGGTCGAAAAGGGCAAAAGCCAGTTCGCGGGTCCCGAGATAATGGGCAAGAAGCTCGGCGTTATCGGTCTGGGAGCTATCGGTATTCTGGTGGCGAACGCCGCGGCGGCGCTCGGTATGGACGTTTACGGCGCAGACCCGTTCCTTTCGGTAGACGGAGCGCTCAAGCTGTCGGGCAAGGTCCACTATGTAAAGAGCAATAAGGAAATTTTTGAGCAGTGCGATTATATAACCCTGCACGTTCCGCTTCTGCCCGACACCAAGGGTATGATAAACGCGGAGGTCATCGCTTCAATGAAAAAGAACGTCCGTCTGCTGAATTTCAGCCGCGACGCTCTGGTTGACGAAAACGCTGTTATCGACGCGCTGAATAACGGCGGAATGGCTTGCTATGTCACCGACTTCCCGACAGACGCACTTATCGGAGTAGATGGTGTTGTGGCTCTGCCCCACCTCGGAGCTTCCACGCCCGAGAGCGAGGACAACTGCGCGGTAATGGCAGTCAAGGAGATAATGGACTATATCGAAAACGGAAATATCAAGAACTCCGTGAATCTGCCCAACGTTGAGATGAGCATTACAGGCAGCGCCAAGATATGCGTTATCCACAAGAACGTGGAGGGCGTTATCAACAGCCTTACCGCTCCCGTTTCGGCGGCGGGGCTGAATATCGAGAATATGTTGAGCAAGTCCAAGAAGGACTATGCGTACACCTGCCTTGACGTTTCGGGCAACACTACGGGCATAGAGTCCAAGCTGATGGAAGCGGCTAACGTTATTTCGGTAAGAGTTATCAAGTAACTTCCGATCACGCCGGTAAGGAGGCTGTATGAGCAGACTTAATTTTGCAATGGGCAAGCTGATATTGCTGCTGTTTGAGGCGGCGGTGGGAGTGGTTCTGCTGATAAATCCCATCGGCTTTGCGACGGTGTTTATTACGGTCGTGGGAGTGCTTCTCGCGGCGGTGGGACTGGTATTTATATTGCAGTATTTCCGCTCCGAGCCGCCGGAGGCTCAGAAGAGCCAAGGGTTGATGAAAGGCTGCTGCGCACTTCTGGTGGGATTGTTCTGCGCGCTGAATACACAGTGGTTTATCGACGCGTTTCCGTTTCTGACGGTGATACATGGTATAGTTATTCTTTTCACGGGAATAGTCCGTGCGCAGTGGGCTGTGGATATGCTGCGGCTTAAGCTGAAAAGATGGTATATCGCGGCGGCGGGAGCTGTTGTTTCGATAGTTCTCGCGGTGATAATTTTTGCAAATCCGTTTGGAGTGTCACAAGCTATATGGACATTTATCGGGATATCATTCCTGATAGACGCTGTCGCGGATCTTGCGGTGCTTATCTTCTCCGGAAAACGGGAGAGGGAAGCCGCAAAGCGGGAGATTGATATTCCTACGAACAGCTCCGACGAGGAAGACGCGGAGTAACACGAAATCACCGCCGCGCTTTTCAGCGCGGCGGTTTTGTTATGAGAAAGCGCGCGGCTTTCATAGCCTTATGACACCAGATAATAAAATGCCGTCTGCGTTTGCTCGTTGATCGAGATGAACAAAACAGAACTGTCGTTTGAAAAGCACATATAGTTCATCGGAGTGTCGTCAACAATCACAAACGAGTTTTTGTTGTAATCGTAAAATGATGGAACGACAGCCTCATAAGCACAGTCCCATATTCCGTAGCCTTTGCGGTTAAAGGTTATTTCCGAAAAATAGATCTCCGCCGATTCAAACAGGTCTACCGGCTCGTTTCCTTTGATGAAGCCCACGCCGCTGCCGGTCACCAGCTCGGGATCGTCCGCGATGCTGTGGGTGTCGTATTTATAGGTGAAAACATCGTTAGTGCAGCTTATCCCAAACAGATCCCCGAAAAACTCCGCGTCAAACAGCAACTCCTCCCCGTTTTAGGTGAGGGCGTACACCCCGTCGTTGTTTTTGATGTAAGCGACCCCGCCGTTGTACGGCATAGTCAGCCGAGCCTTTTCCGATACGGTCTCGCCCTCGCCGCCGGGGGTGTATTTGCACACCTTGGTATCCAGAATGTCGGAATAGGTATCCCCGTACACATCAAAATAAAGAACGTCTCCGACAAAAGTAAAGTACCCTACCGTACTCCAGCTGGGTGCGTCAAAAGTCATAACGGTAAAGTCCTCCCCGGTCTCTGTGTCAAAACAACGTATTTCCCGGTAATCGCCGCTGAGCTGACTGTTACTGTCGTCAATATCTTCGTTTGAATATAGGCATACGATATATCGGTCGTTGAAAGCGCAAACACCTGCGACCAAGCCTTCGGGGCTTTTGATGAGCGTCTGATAAGTACCTTTTGGGATATTATATGCCCCTATCTCGGAACAGTTTTTCTCCACATCGTCAAAGGTGAAAATAATATCGCCGTTGTTATTCAATCCACATACGTCATAATATTTTAATCCCTTAACACGCCAGAAATATTCAAAGAAATGCTCTCCCAACGTCCAAGAGCTTACCAGACCGGAGCTGACCTCATAATTTTGAGCATTTGTTATCGACGCATCGTTCCGAATGGATATGACCGACTTAAATCTGTCCTCAAGCTCTTTAGGAACTGCATTCTTCGATGAGCAGCCTGTCAGAGCAACCAGCAATGCCGCCGATAGTAATAGTGACTTTAGTTTCATACTGCCTCCGTTAATAAAAAAATTGTTGTTTCTTTAAACTATGCTTCCCCCAAAAATGGGGGAAGCATGCCATGTTCAGTATACTATTCCATCAGAATTGGTACTAAGTTGCTTGAAGTCGACGTTATATTTTTTGGGAACTTGGGTAAACCCATCTATTCCCGATGCGGGATCACAAATCCTAATGCTATTGCCTGTCCAGCCATAGCATACAACCCAGTGCTTAAATCCGTCTTTGCTGTTAGGGTATTTATCATAAAACTTACTGGATGTATTTGATCTAACAAATATAGCAACGGGGTAATCCATATATGTTGTACTTTTTATTCTTTCAAAATATCCACTTGCCGTTGGTATTTCTTTATTGTACGGATATACGGCATATATCCATTCTCTGCGCCCGTTTTGGTCGTATTGCCATTGGTTAAGACCGTACATCATATATATTGTAGTATTTGGGGTCAGCTGTTTCAATTTTATTATACGGCGATTTTTCCAAACTGTCAAGGCTTTTCACATGATTTTCACAAAGGTTAAAAATCTTTATTGACGTTACCAAAGTTGCGCTTTTGATACTAAATTATATAAAAACGCCGCTCCATTTTTGATAAAACTACCAAAAATTTTAAAATACCGATAAATGTTGGCGAATTAAATTTCAAAAAGTCGCGCATTTGCCGAATGGCAAATGAAGCGCGGTTTCCTCGTAAAATTATAATGCAAAGGATCGGAAAAATCCCTATTTTTATTATACACCATCAAACAAATACAGTTAAGCGGTTTTTGTGTAATAAAATCTTGACAAATCAAGTGATCTACGTTATAATATTCAAGGCTAAAAGCGGACGAAAGAGGGGATATAATGCCAGGACTGGGAACGATAATAAACACTGCCGCGATAATCATAGGCGGATTGTGCGGGCTGCTTTTCGGGCGGTTTCTAAAGGAGCGCTGCCAGGATACGCTGCAAAAGACCTGCGGTGTGTGCGTGCTGTTTATAGGCATAGGCGGAGCGCTGGAGGGTATGCTCACGGTGGAGGGCGCGTCGGTGTTGAGCGGCGGGACTATACTTATAATAGGCTGCCTTGCGCTGGGCGCTCTGGTGGGAGAGATAATAAATATCGAGGGGCTTTTCGAGCGCTTTGGGGAATGGCTAAAGATCAAGACGGGCAACGCAAAGGACAAGGGCTTTGTAAACGGATTTGTCACTGCCTCGCTCACGGTGTGCATAGGCGCTATGGCAATAGTGGGGGCTATACGCGACGGAATACTCGGGGACTGCTCAGTGCTGGTCACAAAGGCGATACTGGACTTCATTATTATAATGGTGATGACCTGCTCCCTCGGAAAGGGCTGCATTTTTTCCGCGATACCCGTCGCGGCGCTCCAGGGGCTGATAACCGCTCTCGCGCATTTTATCAAGCCCATTATGACGGACGCGGCGCTGGCGAACCTCTCGCTTGTCGGCTCGATACTTATTTTCTGCGTTGGGATAAATCTTGTGTGGGATAAGAGAGTACGCGTTGCCAACCTGCTTCCCGCCATAATATTCGCCGTTGCCGCGGCGTTTGCGGGAATTACATAATACGTGGTAAGCCACATAATATAAAAAATATCGCTCCATTTTTGATAGAATTACCAAAAAATTTAAAATGCTGATAAAGTATTTGACTTTTTAAAAAATAAGAGTTATAATGTTAAAAGGGGAACGAGTTGCTCCGAAATAATCAAGAAAGAAGGTCGAACACAATGCTTTATAAGGATTTTCAGGACATTAAACTGTCAACTCTCGGACTGGGCTGTATGCGGCTTCCCGTAAAGAACGGAAACGACGCGGAGATCGACGAGGAGCAGACCGCCGAGATGGTGGACTACGCCATCAAAAACGGCATAAATTACTTCGATACGGCGTGGGGATATCACGCGGGCATGTCGGAAACGGTTATCGGCAAAATTCTTTCAAAATACCCGCGCGAAAGCTTCTATCTGGCTTCAAAATTCCCGGGATACGACCTGTCCAACATGGACAAGGTGGAAGAGATTTTTGAAAAGCAGCTCGAAAAATGCGGGGTCGATTATTTTGACTTCTACCTTTTCCACAATGTCTGCGAGATGAATATTGAACAATACCTCGACCCCAAATACGGTATTTTCGACTACCTCATCAAACAGAAGGAAAACGGCAGAATAAAGCATCTGGGCTTTTCGGCGCACGGCAGCGTGGAGGTCATGAAGCGCTTTCTGGACGCTTACGGGGAGCATATGGAATTTTGCCAGATACAGCTTAACTACATAGACTGGGCGTTCCAGAATGCCAAGGAAAAGGTATATCTCGTTAAATCCCGCAGGATACCCGTTTGGGTCATGGAACCTCTGCGCGGAGGAGACCTGGCGAAGATGTCCGACGAGGAGACCGCGCGGCTTAAGGAGCTCCGTCCAGAGGAGAGCGTTCCCGCGTGGGCTTTCAGATTTTTGCAGTCGCTGCCCGCGGTAAAGCTCACGCTTTCGGGAATGTCTAACTTTGAGCAGCTCAAGGAAAATATCGAGATATTCTCCGAGGATAAACCGCTCTCCGACACGGAGATGGACACTATACTGGATATCGCGGACAAGCGGATAGAGAAGATTGCTCTGCCCTGCACCGCCTGCCGCTACTGCACGACACACTGTCCGCTCGGACTGGATATCCCCAATCTTATCGCGCTGTATAACGAGCACTGCTTCACGCACGGCGGATTTATCGCGCCCATGGCTCTGATGGCCATTCCCGACGATAAAAAGCCCTCCGCGTGTATCGGCTGCCGAAGCTGCGAGGCGGTCTGTCCGCAGCAGATAAAAATACCAGACGCCATGGCGGATTTCGCCGCAAAAATGGCGCAGAACTAGAAAGGAGCTTAAATTATGAACACTATCGCAAAATCAGGAAAACGCCTTTCGGTAAAGGCTCAGGCTTTGGCGGCGCTTATTGCCGTTATCGCGGCGGTGGCACTGCCGCAGATACTTCACCTGCTGGGCGCGGCTTCGGGGCTGGGTTCGTCTCTGGGTGAGATATTCCTGCCCATGCACCTGCCGATCATGCTTGTGGGACTAATGGCGGGACCTTTCGCGGGAGCAGCCGCGGGACTGGTCGCTCCGCTGCTCAGTTCGCTGATGACCTCCATGCCCGCGGCGGGGATACTCCCCTTTATGATGATAGAGCTCTGCGTTTACGGGCTCGCGGCGGGAGCGCTCAGAAGCGTTAAAATTCCCACCGTTTTAAAGGTGCTTGTCACGCAGATAGCGGGAAGAGCAGTCCGCGCGGGCGCGATATGCCTTGCGGTCTACGCATTCGGGTATGATAAGGTAGGCGTTGCGATCATCTGGACAAGTATCGCAATGGGACTTATCGGCATAGCGCTCCAGCTTGTTATCATTCCGTTGATAATGTACAGACTTGACGGGATCAAGGAATAGTAGTTTTTGAAATTCAAGATTTTATCCCCCTTTGGCTAAAGGGGGATAAATAATAATTTATGCTAGCACGCTAATAATT
>CAMWLH010000028.1 GCA_947175045.1 uncultured Clostridia bacterium
GATATGGACAATGTCGACTAACGAAAAAAAGGGCGTTACCGTCAAGATTGATGCGGATTTGCACGCTGAAGTCAGGCGGTACATTGAAGAACACGCAATGACGATGGGAGACTTTGTAAGCATGGCACTTCAGGACGAGCTCCACCCAAAACTTAATATTCAGGAGGTCAAAACTATGGGCAATATGAGAACGATGGCGTTTCAGGTGCCGGAGGAGCTATTCCAAAAGATCAAAGACTATTTGCAGCGCAACAATATGACTCAGAAGCAGTTTGTGATTGGGCTGATCGAAAACGAAATCGAGCGTGATCTGGCACAGCGACAAACAGTAAGCGAAACGCCAACAGATTCCGAGGAAGTAGAGGAACAACCCGAGGAACGGGAAAGCACCGATTTTTCGGACGATTTCGACGGTGAGAATGAGGAATACGAAAATCCCGAGGAGGATGAAGATTTGGACGAAAGCGAGGATCAAGACGAGTCCGAGGAAATGGGAATGGCTATGAGTATGTAAAAAAGACCTTGACATTTATATTGTAATATATTATAATGTAAATAATAGAATATTGGCGTTTTTGATTGTGGGAAGAAAAAATCTTTTTTGTCAGTGTTTCACAACTAATTGTTACCAAAAAGATATTATGCCCACAAACGGCTGTGCAAAGCCATTTGTGGGCATAATATCTTTTTGGTAACAATATAATAGCTTCCCCGACTGGACTTGAACCATTGACCCCTGATTAACAGAAAGAAACTCAACCACTATTGAACATCATAGCACAAGAACGCGGTATTGTTCACACCAAATTCAGACAAAAATCAGGACTGTAGAATTATTCAGGCAAACGCATGATGTTGAACACGTTATTCGCAAGTACCCCGTCGGCAGAGCGTCTGTGTGCGTTGGAGCAAACGGTATGATGACACGCGTGAATCTTGGAACAGCACCCAAACTCCCACACCGAGCAGTAACTCAAGTGGATAAAAGACTGTTGCAGACGCAATCCAAACTTCTATATATGCGAGCTGTACGGCAAGCCGCGAGAGGACAGCGCCTACTCGCGACATCCGGGTTGGCTGTGTCGCGTGTTTATACGGCTGGGAACGAGGAAAAAGCCCGAATCTACAAAGAAGAAAAGCCGCCGCTTGGGCAAATTGGAAATTATCCGTTGGCATTTGTAACTAGACGGTAACATGATCCCGAATTTTTTCGAGCTTTACCTCGCCTATACCCTTGACGTTGATAAGCTCGTCGACCGAGGCGAATTCTCCGTTTTCGGTGCGGTAGTCGATTATTGCCTGGGCGATCGTGCGGCCGATACCGTCCAGCTTTTTAAGCTCACGAACATTTGCCGTATTTATATTTACGACGAGATCGCTGTCGCTGCTGTTTGAGAAATAGATCGTTTCATTTTTGACGCATACCGTTGTGCCGTGAAAAAGATTATACAGCGACATTGCGGCAAGGACTGCCACCAGCAAAGCCTTGGCCGAGAGCTTAAGAATGATTTTCGTGTCATTTTTCATTACGGGTTCGGGAACGACAGTCATCTGTCATTTACCGACGCATTCACACCTCCTCTTTAGATAACCTGACCTAATTATAACATAATAAAAGAGGAAAATCAAGCCCGACGCCTGCTGCTTAGCCGGCGTCGGGCTCATTTGCGTTGTTATGTTTTTATTCTGTTTCCCGCTCAAACAGGAAGTCCTTTTTGTAAATAGTGTCGTTCTCCGTGATCTTCCTTATAACTCTGCATGGATTACCCGCGGCGAAAACGCCTGAGGGTATATCGCGGGTAACCACGCTCCCCGCGCCTATCACCGAGCCTTCCCCTATGGTGACCCCGCCGCATATCGTAACGTTCCCCGCTATCCAGCAGCCGTCCTTTACGGTTATGGGAGCCGCGTACTCCAGGTCGTAGGGAGTTCCGTCGGATTTAACGCGCATCTTCCTTTCCTCCGCAAGCAGCGGGTGGATAGGCGTAAGTATTGAGCAGTTCGGTCCGAAAAACACGTCGTTCCCTATCGTAACGGGACAACTGTCCAGCACGGTAAGGTTGAAGTTTGAATAGCAGTTCCTGCCGAATGACGTGAAAACTCCGTAATCGAAAATAATGGGCGAAGTGAGTGCCGTTCCATCTCCAAGGTCGGGAATAAGCCGCCGCAAGATATCCGCGCGCTTTTCCTCCTCGTCCTCGTAGGTGTCGTTGAAATCCTTGCACAGACGGTGAGCCGTAAGACGCTTTTCGGTAAGCTCTTTGTCTGAGGGATCGTAGATCATTCCTTTAAGCATTTTTTCCTGTTCTGTCATTATAGTTCTCCTTTACAATGTCTCGGAAAATATCCGCTGAAGTACTTCGCTTACGCTGTCGTTCACTTTTCCTCCTTTACTCGTTTACAACTATGTCTATCTCACCCTCGTCGGGAGCTTCAAAAATCGAAGCGAATTTCCGGGCGAGATTTTCGTCCACATAATACGCGTCGGTTTTGCCCTCTTTAACAAGGGCGTTCCTTTTAGCCAGGCGCTGCGCCCAAGTCTCCTCGCTTATGCTTATGCAGCGGAGCTCGCACTTTATATTCCGAGCCGCGTAAAATTCCCGCGCGTATTTACGCTCCGCCTTAGTCCAGAAGCCCCAGTCGAGGATCACATCTATTCCCGCGCCGATAAACTCCACTGACTTACTGAAAAGGTATTTTTTGGTTCTCTCCACATATTCATCATGCTTGTCCCCGACGTGCTGTCCGAACATCGCAAGCATTATCTCGTCGACGGAGAGCACCGCCGCGCTGTTTTCGGCGCGCAGCCGCTGCGCGTAGGTGCTCTTGCCGCAGCATATTTTACCGCATATCATAATGACCTTTGCCATAAAGACCTCCTAAGACCCGAGCTTCTTTTTAAGGTAATATCGACAATGCCCCTCGGGGCAGTCCTCCAGTGTTCCGAATATCTCATATCCATGCTTAATGTAGAAATCCTTTGCTTGAAAATCAAAGGTGTCAAGATGGATAAGCGAGCAGTTTTCCTTTACCGCGATATCCTCTGTCTCTTTCAGCAGCCTTGACCCCAGACCGCTTTTCCGATGTGCTTCATCGACCCACAGCACGTCTACCCATGCGATATTCCAGCAGTAGATCTCCGCAACGCAGCCCGCTATGACATTGCCGTTTTCGTCCACGATTTTTCTGCTTATATCAATGAAATTTTCACACTGAACGCGTGGAACCTGACGCAGATTATATTCGACCAGGCTGCCGCATATAAAATCGATCTCGCTGTCGGTGCAGCTTTTTATTTCAAAATTCATCGGTGTATCCTTTCGGCGCTGCTGTTTTTGTTTACATATGAACCATAATTTCGGTATTATTATATCATACAATACCCGTAAAGTCAACACAGCGCAAAAATTCCCCCGCACAGCTAAATGCCGCGCGGGGATTTTTTAGGCAGCTCCCTAAAACTCGGGCTTATCCTCCTGGTTGTTGATCTTTTTGGCGTTAAGCACCGCATACGCCATAAAGAACATCAGCACCATCACAACAAGCGAAAGCACCGTGCCCACGCATATGCTGGCGATATTCTCCGAAAGCTCAAAACCGCCGATGAACATCTCTCCCGTAACCAGCGCTCTTAGCGTAAAGGGGTGGAATTTTGTAAGGTCAAGGCTGGTGAGTATCAGTTCAACAAGAGTCGTTCCCAAATACACAAGCACCGTTACCACGCCCGGCTTACTGGTGCAAAGCCCTATCGATAGGTAGACCGTGGTGATAAACGCCGCGTAGACCGCGCAGAGCAGCGCCGCAAGAAACAGCATTCCTATTCCGATCTTTCCCTCGCTGAACAGCATATTGCACAGCCCGCCCGCGGTCAGCGACGCCAGGAACGTTCCGCCGAAAACCGTCAGCGGATAGATCACGAATTTCGGCACAAGGTAGTTGAAGTATTTCAGCCCGCAGCAGGCGGGGATTATCGTCGCACGCTTTTTCTGCTCGCCGCCCGCCGGAGACATCAGTATCAGCATTATTATCAGCAGCGATGTCGCGCACAGATCGCCCATTGTCAGCGCGAACACCATCCCTGCGTCGTTTATCATTCCCGAGACCATCTCGACGGACTCCATGCCGGCAGACATAGTCATCGCCAATGCCATCTGGGGGTACTCCATATTGCTCATATATTCAAGCATTACGTTCAGCAGCATATACATAAGCGGGTCTGCCAGTACGAACGAGAATATCGCTATCAGAATGCCGCCGAAGCGGAACGTCCGCAAAAACTGGAACCATTCCTTTTTAAATCCGTATTTTATCTGCATTTAACCCACCACCTTTCCGAATACCTCTTCCAAGGTTGCCGTGCCTATGCTGAAGCTCTCCGCGACAATATCATTGTCCGTCATCAGCCGCATTAGCCGTTTTGCGGTGTCCTCCGCGTTCTCCGTTCCGAATCTGAACAAGTCCTCATCGTTATTGTATTCCGCGCGGGCAAAATCCACCGACAGCAGCTTTATCTTGTTTTCCTGCGTCAGCCCTCTTACGGTGAGATTTATCACGTCGCCGCCCTGATTTCTCAGCAGCTCCTTAAGGCTGCCCTCCTCGGCAAGAGTACCGTTTTTCATAATGCCTATGCGGTTAGCTACACGCTCCACGTCCGAGAGGATATGCGTTGAAAGGGCTATCGTGCAGCCCATCGCCTTCAGGCGGTTGATTATCGCGATGACTTCCGCGCGTCCCTGCGGGTCAAGCGCGGAGGTAGGCTCGTCGAAAATAAGCAGCTCGGGGTTGCCGAGTATCGCCGCGCCCATTCCCAGGCGCTGGGTCATGCCGCGGGAAAATCCCTTTGCGCGCTGATTCGCGGCGTGCGTCAGCCCGATAACGTCAAGAACCTCTGCGACGCGCCTGTTCACATCGCCCTCCCATTCGGTGCAGGCAGCTATATATTCGAGGTACTCCCTCGCTGTCATATAGCCGTATATCATGGGGCTCTCGGGGAGATATCCGACCTTGATCGGCTTTCCGTTTCCCAGGGTTATCTCGCCCTCGTCCTTGGGGATTATGTTGCAGATTATATTCATAGTGGTGGTCTTTCCGCAGCCGTTGCGCCCAAGAAATCCGTATACGTCGCCGTCCTCGATATTCATGCTCAGACCGTTGAGAACCGGTATCGCGCCGTATTTTTTGCGAAGATCGCGTATTCTTACCATATCATTTCCCTTTCCTTTTCAGTCATATCTGTTAATATTCGATATATACAGTTTAACTCATATAGCTTGATTTGTCAAGGGCTTTTTTATTTTTTTCTCAAAAAACCTCAAATATGTTGCCGACGGGTTTAATTTATGTTGACGAGAAGCTGTTATACTACAGGGCTTTGCAGCTCAATTTTGTTTGCCCCTTTAATGCGTGGGTTTTATGCCGCTGTTTTTCTCTTCGGTTCTATATTTCAGAATATCCCACGCCGCCGCGACAGCTCCGCCGACAGCGTAGCAAATCAAGTCTTTGAAATCAAATGTCGAACCCAGTATCACCGCGAGAACGCTCCCCACATGATCCGATATATCCGTAAGCTGAATAAGCTCCACAGCAAAGGCGAGAGCGGTCACCCAAACCGACAAAAAACGCGGCTTGTTCACAAATACGATACGAGCTCCGCAGTAGACCGTCACCACCGCCAGAACGTCCCCGAGATAGGGGCGCACGAAGCTGTCGTGAACAAAAAGCGCTATCAGTACCTCAACGCCCAGCAGCACAGCGAACGCCGCCGCGTACAACAGCCTTTTGCGTATGGCGCGCCGCCCGCTCATGTGGAGCTCCCCTGCGGCTTTTTCTCGGCGGCTATGGCGCGGAACGCCTGCTCGAGAGTATTCGCGCCGATTATCTGTATACCGTAGCCCTCCGCCCTGCTGAGGGAAGAAAAGGACTGCTTGGGGATAATGCACTTTTCAAAGCCCAGACGCGCACCCTCCTTGACCCTCTCGCGGACGTGGGATACGGCTCGTATCTCTCCGCCAAGCCCGACCTCGCCGAATACCATAAGCTTGTCGGGGATTATCTTGTCGCACAGCCCCGAGTAAAGCGCCATAGCTACCGCGAGATCGGCGGCGGGCTCGTCGACACGCAGCCCCCCCACGATGTTGACATACACGTCGACCCCGCCAAAAAAGAAGCCAGTGCGCTTTTCCAACACCGCCAGCAGCATATACAGCCTGTTGTAGTCAAAGCCGGTAGCCACGCGGCGCGGCGCGGAGAGGTTGGACTTTGTCACCAGCGCCTGCACCTCCGCAAGAATGGGGCGGGTACCCTCCACGGTGCACACCACGGCGCTCCCCGAAATGCTTTTCAGCCGCCCCGACAGCATCATCTCCGACGGGTTCGATACCTCTTTAAGTCCGTCGTCGTCCATATTGAAAACGCCTATCTCGTTGGTGGAGCCGAAGCGATTCTTGATCGCCCTTAAAATACGGTAGGAAAGCTGCTTTTCGCCCTCGAAATACAAAACCGTGTCCACTATATGCTCCATGATCTTCGGACCCGCTATGCCGCCGTCCTTATTAACATGGCTGACGATAAATACGGGGATCTCCTCGCTTTTAGCCATTCTCATAAACGCGTTGGTGCACTCCCTCACCTGCACTATGCTTCCTGCCGAGGACGCCGCGGAGGCGGTCGTGATGGTCTGTATGGAATCTATTATAACTATCTCGGGCTTGTTGGAGCATACCGCGTGGATAATGCTCTCGCAGCTGTTGTTGCTGGCGAGGAAAAGATTATCGGAGTTTACTCCGAGACGCTCCGCCCGCAGCTTTATCTGGCGCTCGCTTTCCTCGCCCGAAACGTACAGAATGGTGTGATCGTTCCCCATAAACCCGCATATTTGCAGCAGCAGAGTGGATTTCCCTATCCCCGGGTCGCCGCCTATAAGCACAAGCGAGCCCTTTACAAGCCCGCCGCCGAGCACTCTGTCAAGCTCGGATATGCCCGTGCCGTAGCGAGTTTCGTCATCGTAGCTTATCTCGCCTATCCTGCTGTATTTAAATTCCCCGGCGGGAACGGCAGCGCGCCCGCCGCTTCCCACCACGACGGGCGTTGATTCTTCAATGGCGTTCCACGCGCCGCAGGCGGTGCAGCGCCCGTTCCATTTGGGATATTCCTGTCCGCACTCGCGGCAGATAAACAATGTCCTCGGTTTAGCCAAAGCAGTTGAACCTCCAAAATCATCGGTCTGCAAGTATGCACCTTTATTATACTCCGTTTCGGAGGTTTTGTCAATCGGGTGTTGGGGCACGGCGCTTGAGTCGCTGCGCTGAACGTTTATCTCCGATTGAGCCGTCTGTATTCTTTGGGGGTGCAGCCCACGATTCTTCTGAATTGTCTGTTGAAATTTGAAATATTCTTAAAGCCGCATTCAAAAGCGATCTCCGCAGCGGTTTTGTCTGTTGCGCACAGCAGCTCGCAGGCTTTCTTCAGCCTTATTTGGGACAGATATTCTATCGCGCTCCCGCCCGACGTTTCCTTGAATCGTCGCATAAAATAGCTTTTGCTCAGGTGAGCTATCTCCGCGAGCCGTTCCACGGTTATATTTTCCGAGAAATTATCGTTCATATATTCTATGGCGGGACGTATCGCTTCGCTTCGGCTTATCGTATTCTCGGAGGTTCGGGTAATATCTCCGCTTTCCCGCAGCAGCCAAAAGAACCGCAGCAGCTCGCTTTTCATCAGCATATCGAGCTGCGCGGTATTCCCCTTTGCACAGGAAAAAATATTCTCCGCCGTGGTTTTAAGCTCGCCGTAATAAATATGCTCTTTTGTGATATGGGTATTTACCCTTGATCCCCCGTTTGAAAGAGGCTTTATACATTCCGCGGCGCAGCGGTCGCTGTCCGACGCTCCCAGCATTTCGGGACTGAACACGATGGTGTCGTAAAGCTGTTTGTTATCCCCGTGCGGACAGATCGCATGAAGCATATTCGGCGGGATTACAACTATATCTCCCTCCTCCGAAACGAATCTGCCGTCGCCGCAGATAAATTCGGCGCAGCCCGAAATTACCAGATTTATCTCAAATTCGCCGTGCCAATGCAAAGGTACGCTTGCGAAATAATCCGGGATAAGGCATTTGTAATAACTGAACGGAACAAGCCGCGAGCTGTGCTGCTTTTTTTCCTCAGAGGTCATTTTATCCCTCCCGATAAAAGTATTATAGTATCACAAAAGCGTATTATTATGCTTGATTTTCGCGTTATTTTATAGTATTATATCATATGGGAATACTTTTTTCAAGTATTTGCGGCAGACCGACCCCAAAATTTATCGAGAAAGGAACCTTATTATGAGCAACAACCAGCCCGCGTGGCTTGACAACGCGATTTTTTACGAGATCTATCCCCAGTCATTCTGCGACAGCAACGGCGACGGGATAGGAGATTTCAACGGCATAATCGGCAAGTTGGACTACATAAAGGAGCTTGGCTGCAACGCCATCTGGATGAACCCCTGCTTTGAATCGCCCTTCGGCGACGCGGGGTACGACGTTTCCGATTATTATTCCGCCGCGCCGCGCTACGGCACGAACGAGGACTTAAAGCGGCTTTTTGAGGAAGCTCACAAGCGCGGAATGCACGTATTGCTCGACCTTGTTCCGGGGCACACCTCGGTCGAGCACAAGTGGTTCAAGGAATCGATGAAAGCGGAAAGGAATCCCTATACCGACCGCTACGTCTGGACGGACGACATATGGGAGTCGCCGGAAGGCATGGGCTGCATACGCGGTATTTCCGACAGAGACGGCTCCTGCGCGGTGAATTTTTTCTCGCACCAGCCCGCGCTGAATTACGGCTTTTACAAGCCCGACCCGGATAAGAAGTGGCAGCAGTCCATGGACAGCGAGGGTGCGAGAGCTACCCTCGAGGAGCTGAAAAATATCATGCGCTTCTGGCTGGGAATGGGCTGCGACGGCTTCCGTGTGGATATGGCGGGATCGCTGGTAAAGCACGACGAGAACGGCAAGGGAACCATAAAATTGTGGCAGAACGTCCGCGAGTTTTTAGACAGGGAATTTCCGCAGGCGGCAATGGTCTCCGAATGGGGCGAGCCCGACAAGTCCCTGCAGGGCGGTTTTCATATGGACTTTCTGCTGCACTTTGGACCGTCGCACTATAACGATCTGTTCCGCTGCGCCGAACCGTTCTTCTCAACGCGCGGCAAGGGTGACGTTTCCGAGTTCGTGAAAAAATATCTCGAAAGCTACGAAAAATCGGAGAAAAAGGGGCTTATGTGCATACCCTCGGGAAACCACGATATGGACAGACTTGCCCGCGGCGTTTTCGGGAACGATCTGAAAATCGCCTTTGCGTTTTTGCTGTCGATGCCCGGTGCGCCGTTCATCTATTACGGCGATGAGATCGGTATGCGGTATGTTGAGGGTCTGACCTCGGTCGAGGGAGGATACGGCAGAACGGGCTCGCGCTCGCCCATGCAGTGGGACGATTCCACAAACGCGGGATTCAGCGCCGCGCCTGCGGAAAAGCTCTACATAAAGCTCGACGACAGACCCGGCCGTCCCACGGTAAAGGCGCAGGCATTCGACGAGGACTCCCTTTATAATGAAATAAAGCGGCTTATAGCCGTCCGCCAGTCCCGCGCCGCTTTGCAGAGCCGCGGTGAGATAGAGTTCCTGTTCGCGGAAAAGAACGCCTATCCGCTTGCATACCTGAGAAGCGCGGGCAGCGAGAAAATTCTTGTGATAATAAACCCCGCCGACAGAGAAGTGACGTTCGGCTGCGAATATTCCCTTAAAGAGAAAATATATTCGATAGGAAACGGACTCTCTGTCAATAACGGAAATATCACCGTTCCGCCCCGATTTGCGGGATTTTATGAGGTGTGACCAAGCACTTCGGCTATATCCCCGTCAATAAGAATTGCCCGCGCGGCTATCTCGCGCGGGCAGCTTGCTTCGCCGAGATTCACGCAAGCGTATACCGCGCGCGGGTTTGCGGCGGTGAGCTGCCAAAACGGGTATTTAATTATTGCCGGAGTGTTATAGCCCACCCCGAGCTCCAGATACAGCACGCGCGAATTTTTCCGCGAGCGGATAAAATCCGAGTAACGCTCCGCTGCCCTGTGCCAGCCCTCGTCCTCCGCGAAGCCGTCGTCGGCGCGCAGATTCATTGTCAGCGGCTTTCCGCAGTGAGGGCATTTCGGCAGCAGCTCGGACGGTATCCTCATATCGCATTGCCGCTCATACATCTCTCTAATAATTTCTTCATTATCATAGGTTTCTTGGCGGCAGGGCGCGGAGCACTGAAACAGCCCGTAATCCCCCTGCGTGTAAAACAATCGTTTTTTATCAAATCCCGACTTCTGAAAGCAGTGATCGACGTTTGTGGTTATCACAAAATAATCCTTGCTTCTTACAAGCGAAAACAAGGTGCGATAAACGGGCTCTGGCGGCTCGGAGTAACGGTTTATCATTATATATCTGCTCCAGTATGCCCAAAACTCCTCGTCGCTCTCAAAGGGATAAAATCCCCCCGAATACATATCGTGAAATCCGTATTTTTCCTCGAAATCCGCGAAATTCTTGCGAAACCTCTCACCCGAATAGGTGAACCCCGCCGCTGTCGAAAGCCCCGCTCCCGCGCCTATCACTACCGCGTCGGCGGCTTTCAGGGCGGCTTTCAGGCGCTCAATTTCCGCAGAGTAATTGCTTGTAGATCGCGCAGTCATCGTCCTTGAACACATTGAATATCACCTCGATATCGGAATTGCCTTGCAGAAATTCGCTCACTGTTTTGACTGCAATCTCCGCGGCTTTTTTGTTGGGAAAATGAAATTCTCCCGTTGAGATACAACAGAACGCAATGCTTGAGATACCGTTTTGCACAGCCGTTTTCAGGCACTCGCGGTAACAGGCTTCAAGCTGTTCGCAATGCGTTTGCGTGAGCGTTCCTCCGACATACGGTCCTACCGTATGGATAATTTTATAGCAGGGCAGATTATACGCGCCGGTTATTTTCGCCCTGCCTATCGGCTCCTCAAAGCCCTGCTTGCGCATTATCTCCGCGCACTCCATGCGCAATTGTACTCCCGCAAAGGTGTGTATCGCGTTGTCTATGCAGCCGTGACACGGGCAGAAGCAGCCGAGCATCGCGGAGTTCGCAGCGTTGACTATCGCGCCGCACTGAAGCGTCGTTATATCTCCCTGCCACAGGTAAATCCGCGGTTTTATTGGGGTCAGAGCCTTGTAGTCCACAACGCCCTTTGAGGCGGTCTTTTCTTTAAGAAACTCGTCCTGTATCGTGAGAAATTCCTCCGAAACGGGCTTCGGAGCGCGCACGTTCGCAAGACCGCGGAACAGCCGGAACCCTTCCTCCGCGCTTTCGGGAATTTTGAAGTTTTCATAGTCCGCATTCTCATGCAGAAGATATTTTATCAGGTAGTTTAACTTGTCTGTCATAGCGCGCTCCTTTGCCGTTTGCGATCTTATTTGCCGAAGAAAAATCCCGCTGTCATTTCGAGGTAATTTTCGCCGCCGTAATTTGGATATTCGGCTTTGACCGTGGTCTTGAACTCCTCCGCATTTTTGCAGGCCGCGGCGATGGCTTTCAGATTTTTGAGGTAATCTATCTTGGTCTGCGCGTCCTTTAAGTCCTCGGGGGTGTAGTGCGAGGTAAGTATAAGATCGTACCCCCTGCCAATATAGTCGTTAAGCTGCTCTATGACCGCGTCCGCGTGCGCCGCTCCCGTAATTATGGAATGGCAGTCGTGCCCCAGCATATGAGTATACACCGCGTTTATTTCGGGTATCTCCACATCAAACGCGTCGGGCGTCTGAGTGATGATAAAGTCTATTCCGCCAACGGTTATTTTCCCCTCGCCGATAATGTTTGTGATCTTGTGTACCGAGCTGTCAAAAGCGCTGCCGAATGCACCCGCGAAGTTGTCGATCAGTGCTTTTCCGCCGCCGTGCTCGGAATATTCCCGCGCGTTTTCGGTAGCGTATTTGGGAACGTCGGGCAGGAAAGAAGCTCCCGCACCGTGATACGCAACGAATATTCCCTCGGTCTTAAACGGCGAGAGATACTCCGCAAGCTCCGCGCAGTTGTCGAAAAAGCAGGGAGGCTCTATCACAACGGCGCTCCCGTTCTTTTCAACAACGAAAACCTCGTCGTTTATAAGATCGTTGGTCTTGTGGGCGTGGAGCTTTACCGCGCCGAAATCGTATACGTTTACTTCGCCTTTCGTGAGCTTTACTGTCTCGAATGTGTTCTTGTTCATTATAATATCCTCCTTAAAAACATCGGAAGAATAAAGCGCTTTCTCTTTCCTTGATATTATCATAACACATTTTGCGGCGGCTGTAAAGTACGCACTTTTTTAAAACATAGTTACTTTTATGTTACTTTTGCTTGGCGGAGGGAAATATTCATAAAAAAATTTTCTTGACTTTTTGGCGGCAATATATTATAATTTAA